>JBBQJK010000021.1:0-12008 GCA_038325835.1 Gammaproteobacteria bacterium | reverse complement strand
CGCCGACGCCACGATGACTTCCGTGGCGCCGGCGGTCCTGTGCAGATAGCTGTCCTTGCCCGGGTGGTCGATGTCGAAGTCGTGGTGCGCGTGCTTGATGGTCCCCACGCGCCACCCCCGGGACGACAACTCACCCAGCAGCGCCACGATCAGCGTGGTCTTGCCCGAGTTCTTGTACCCGGCAATGCCGAAGGCGGGCGGCGGAGGCAAGGCGCCGGGTCAGGCGATCTTGGCCCAGACACTGCACCAGCCTTTGGCGGCCACCAGCTTGCCGGGGAAGATGGCGCAGGGCCGGTAGGCATCGCCCACCTTGCCCTGCATCTGGGAGCACTTGTCGCACTCCTGGCCCGGGGCGAAGCGCGCCGCCAGCGGGCTCTTGCGATCAACCCTGGAAATATCGTCCACGTAGCCCAGGGCCTTGGCAGAGGGGTCTGACTCTTCGAGCCTGGGCAGCTTGGCAGGTGCAGCCGGGGCGGTAGCCTGGGCTGAGGCCTGATTGACGACGGCATCCAGCAGCACGGCGCCGGCCGGGACGGCCATGGCGACCTGGGCCAAAAAACGACGCCGGCTTACTTCGGGCTTGTTCACGCGCAATTCCTTTTGTCAGTGACAGGGTCGGATGAAGTGGGAAGCGACTGTGGAAGTTTAGCAATCACCTGCCTGTATCGCACCTGAAGAAGGACCGGATCCCTCGCCCATCCGGTGACCGCGGTTACAAAAAGTTACAACGGCGACGCCGCAGGCCAGCAGCCCGGGCGTCGAGGCAGGTTACTATCTTTACTGAAATCAAAGGACTCTGCATGCGCCCCCTTGAGACACTGACCCGCCGCCCGTGGACGCTCGCCGTGGCCCTCACGCTGATCGTGCTGCTCTGGCTGGCTTCCGGAACACTCCGGCGCGAAACCTCAGGCGCCGCAGACACCAAGGCACCCACGCCGGCGACCGCTGCCGTGGCCCGGGTCCAGATCCGGGCACAGCAAGCCGAGTCAGTCACCCGGACGATCAGCGTCTATGGCCGCACCGCCCCGGCGCGGACCGTGCAGATCAAGGCTGAAACCAGCGGCCGGGTGGCGGCGGTCGGCATCCGTCGCGGCGAGCCCGCCCGGGCTGGCCAGACCTTGCTTAAGCTCGACCTGCGCGACCGGCAGGCTCGCCTCGAACAGGCCAGGGCCAGTGTCAGCGAGTACCAGTCTGCCTGGGAGGGCCAGCAGGCACTGAAGCCCCAGGGCTATGTGTCTGATACCCAGCTCGCCGAGACCCGCGCCAAGCTGGAAGGCGCGCGGGCAGAACTGCTCCGGGCCGAGCTGGATCTCGCGTACATGACGCTGCGGGCACCCTTTGACGGGACCGTCCAGGAACGCTCGGTGGAAGTGGGCGACTTCGTCCGGCCGGGGGACCCGGTGGCCACCTTTGTGGACAACACGCGCCTGATCGTCACCGGCAGCATCGCCGAGCAGGACGCCGGCTTCGTCCGCGTCGGCAGTGCGGCCACCGCCGCCCTGGTCACCGGGCAGAACGTCAACGGCAGGATCCGCTACCTGGCCCCCGTGGCCGAAGCATCCACCCGCACCTTCACCGTGGAGCTCGAGATTCCCAACCCGGGCGGCAAGCTGCCGGCCGGAGTCACCGCGGAACTGCGCATCTCCGGTGGTGAGGTGCTCGCCTATCGCCTCGCGCCCTCACTCCTCACCCTGGATACCGACGGCGAGCTGGGCGTCAAGACGGTGGACGCCAACAGTCAGGTTGAGTTCCACCGGGTACAGATTGCCCGCTCCGAGGCCAACGGCGTGTGGGTCACGGGCCTGCCGGAGCGCGCCAGCATCATCGTGGTGGGTCAGGGCTACGTCTCGGCGGGCCAGCCCGTGCAGGCCCTGGAGGCCCCGGCGGAGACGGCGCTGGCCGCCGGCAGAGCCAGGCCATGAACGCCCTGATTGACCTCTGCGTCAGTCGGAGCCGGGCCGTCCTCGTGGCCCTGGCGGTGCTGCTCTTCGCCGGCGCCAGTGCCTATCGGGGACTGCCGAAGGAGGCCCAGCCCGACGTGGACTTTCCCTATATCAGTGTCGAGGTCCTGCTGGACGGCGTGGCTGCCGAGGACGCCGAACGCCTGCTCGTGCGCCCCCTGGAGCAGCAGCTGCGCAATATTGAGGGGCTGAAGGAGATGGTCTCCTCGGCGACCGAGAACCGGGCGTCGGTCACGCTGGAGTTCGGGCCAGAGGTCGACGTGGACCAGGCGCTGACCGACGTGCGTGAGCGGGTCGACCAGGCCAGGGCGGAGTTGCCCGAGGACGCCCGGGAGCCCACCGTGAACGAAGTGAAGTTCTCCCGGTTCGATCCCATGCTGGTGATCAACCTGGGCGGCAGCGTCCCCGAACGCACCATGAACACGATTGCCACCACCCTTCAGGACCGCCTCCAGTCCATCGACGGCGTGCTCGAAGTAAACATGGTGGGTATCCGCAAGGAAATTCTGGAGATCGTCGTCAATCCGCTCAACCTCGAGAGCTATGGTCTCTCCCCGGCGGATGTCCTGAATTTTGTCCAGCGTAACAACCGGCTGGTCGCGGCCGGGTCCATGCAGTCGGAGCAGGGCCGCTTCGCGGTCAAGGTGCCCGGCGTGATTGAGTCACCGGAAGACGTGCTGGCGCTGCCGATGAAGGTGGACGGTGAACGCGTCGTGCGCTTCCGGGATATCGCCGAAGTCCGCCGCACCTTCAAGGACCCGGAGAGCTACGCGCGCCTGAATGGCGAACCCGCGGTGGGCATCCGTGTCGTCCAGCGGAACGGCTCCAACATCCTGAGAACGGTCGATGCCGTGAAGATCGCCGTGGCAGAAGTCCAGAAGACCTGGCCAACCGGCATCTCCGTCACCTATAGCCGGGACAAGTCGGTGCGGGTGCGCGAGGACATCAACCAGCTGGTCAACGACGTGGTGATCGCGGTGTTGCTGGTGGTGATCTGCCTGATCGGTATCCTCGGCCTGCAAAACGCGCTCCTCGCGGGCATCTCGATTCCCGGCTCCTTTGCGGCCGCCTTCGTGTTGCTGGCAGTCACCGGGATGTCCATGAATCTGGTGGTGTTCTTCGGCCTCATCATGTCCGTGGGCCTCGTGGTCGACGGCGCCATCGTGGTGGTCGAACTCGCCGACCGGCGCATGGCCGAGGGTCTTGACCGCCGCGTCGCCTATGCCGAAGCGGCCAAGCGCATGGCGTGGCCGATCTTCGCGTCCATTGCCGCCACCATCGTCGCGTTCCTGCCGCTGGTCTTCTGGCCGGGCATCATCGGCAGTTTTCTCCGTTACATGCCGATTGTGCTGATCTACACGCTGGCTGCCTCCCTCGTGATTGCGATGTTCGTCGTCCCCGCCCTCGGGGCCATTTTTGGCCGCAGCGGACACCTCACGCCGGAGGCGCGGGAGCAGCTCGGCCTCGCCGAAAACGGGGACCTGGGCAAGATCAGCGGCTGGACGGGCCGCTACCTGCGCGTCGTCACGGCGGCCATCAACCGGCCCTTCCTGACGGCGGGCGGCGTCACCGCCCTGCTGGTCGCCGTGTTCGTGACCTACGGCTCGCTCGGCCGCGGCATTACGCTGTTCCCCAACGTGGATCCGGAACAGGGCAGCGTCGACATCCGGGCCCGGGGCGACCTCTCCACCCAGGAGAAGGACCGGCTGGTGCGCAGCGTGGAGGAACGGGTGTACGGCGTCGCGGGCATCAAGAACGTCTACGTGACCTCAGGTGCCGGCAACAAGGGGACTGCACCGGACCAGATCGGTTCGATCAGCCTGAACTTCGACAACTGGCGGGAGCGGCGGCCGGTGGCCCAGATCATCGGCGAGATCCGGGAGCGCACCGCGGGCATCGCCGGCCTCGTCATCGAGCCCCGCTTGCCTCAGGACGGGCCCATTCAGGGCAAGCCCCTGAACATCGAAGCGTCGGCCCAGTCCCTGGATGCCCTGCGTGACGCAGTCAACAAGCTGCGGGAATTCGTCGCCACGATTCCCGGCGTGATCAACGCCGAAGACACGCGGCCCCTGCCCGGCATTGAGTGGCGCATGGAGGTCGATCGCGCCCAGGCTGCCAAGTTCGGTGCAGACGTGGCCCTGGTGGGCAATATCATTCAGCTGGTGACCAACGGCATCAAGCTGGGCACTTTCAGGCCCGATGACTCGGACGAGGAAATCGATATCCGCGTCCGCTTCCCCTCTGACGACCGCAGCCTCGACACGCTGGCCGCCCTGCGCATCCCCACGAAGTCCGGCAACGTGCCGATGGGCAGTTTCGTCTCGCGCAAGCCCGCAGAGGCAACCCGGACGATCATGCGCACCGACATGCGCCGGACGATGCTCGTCCAGGCTGACCTCGAAAAGGGCGTACTGATCGAGCCCGTCCTCGAGCAGGTCAGGGCCGCCCTGCCCTCCCTCGGGCTGGATCCGGAGGTGCAACTGCGCTTCAAGGGCGGCGCCAGGGACCAGCAGGAGACGGCTGCCTTCCTGGGCAAGGCCTTCCTGGTGGGCCTGGGCCTGATCGCCCTGATTCTGGTTGCGGAGTTCAACAGCCTCTTCCAGCCGCTGCTGGTGTTGACGGCGGTCGCGTTCTCCACGGGCGGCGTGCTGCTCGGCCTCATGGTCACGGGCCGGCCCTTCAGCCTGGTGAACTGCGGCATCGGCACGATCGCGCTCGCGGGCATCATTGTGAACAACAATATCGTGCTGATCGACACCTTCAACAAGCTGCGCGATGCCGGCATGGCCTCCCGGGAAGCTATCCTGCGCACCTGCGCACAGCGGTTGCGGCCGGTTCTGCTGACCAAGGTCGTCATGATCCTGGGCCTGCTGCCGATGGCCCTGAAACTCAATATCGATATCCTCGAGCGTAAGGTGTACTTCGGCGGGCCCAGCGGCCAGTGGTGGGCGGAAATGGCCACCGTCATCATCGGCGGCCTGATTTTCGCGTCCATCCTCACCCTCATCCTCACGCCGAGCAGCCTGATGATCGAGGCGAGGGTGGGCGCCTGGTTCGCTGCGCGACGCAGAGCGCCCGTAGGAGCGCCCGTAGGAGCGCCTTCAGGCGCGATCGGCGCGATTCCTCCTGATCACCCCGGTCGCCCCGATCGCGCCTGAAGGCGCTCCTACGTGGCAGCCATCATCACCCTCACGACGGACTTCGGGCTCAAAGGGCCCTTCGTCGGTGTGCTGAAGGGCGCGATCCTGGCGCGACTGCCGGTGGCACAGATCGTCGACCTGACCCACGACATCCCGGTGCACTGGCCTATCGAGGCCGGCTTCTGGCTGGCCCGCTCCTACCGCTATTTTCCGGCCGGGACCGTGCACGTGGCCATCGTCGATCCCGGTGTCGGCACGGGCCGAAGCATCATCGCCGGGGAGCATGACGGGCATTTCTTCCTGGGCCCGGACAATGGCCTGCTCCCGCCGGTGCTGGGCACCACGCCAGCCCGGTGTTACCGCCTGAGCGAAACCTGGCGCCAGCAGCAGGGCTGGCCCAGTCCCAGCCACACGTTCCATGGCCGGGACATTTTTGCGCCCCTCGCTGCCGAGCTGGCCGCGGGGCGACTGGCCATTAGTGACATCGGCCCGCCCGCCGGGGAGCTGATTCCCTCCCTGCAGGAGGAGCCCCAGGCCGGGCCCCATGAGATCCGCGGCACCGTGATCGCGATCGATAACTTTGGCAATCTGATCACCAACATCGATGCCGCGCTCCTGGCAGGCTTCCGCAAACCGGAGGTGCTGGCCGCCGGGCACCGCCTCGACCTGCGGAAGACCTACGGCAACGTGCCGCCGGGTGAGTTCCTGGCACTGATCAATTCCTTTGGCGTGCTGGAGATCGCCCGGGCCGAAGGCAGCGCGGCGGAGTCCCTGGGCCTGGGCCGGGGCGCGCCGGTAATCGTGCTGAACGCCACGCGGTAGGAGCGCCCGGCGCCCGTAGCAGCGCCTTCAGGCGCGATTGATCGTGATCGCGCCTGAAGGCGCTCCTACGGGCGCTCCTACCCGCGCTCCTACGGGCGCTCTTCCAGCTTGGCCCAGGAGTCGCGCAGGGTGACCACCCGGTTGAACACCGCCTGGCCGGGGCGATGCTCCACCCGGTCGGCCACGAAGTAGCCCAGGCGCTCGAACTGCAGAATGGCACCCGGCGGAACCGCCAGCAGCGACGGTTCCAGCCAGGCCCTGGTCTCGATGCGCAGTGACTCGGGATTGAGGAAGGTCTTGAAGTCAGCGTCCTGACCATCGGGCCGCGCCACACTGAAGAGCCGGTCGTAGAGGCGGACCTCCGCCCGCACCGCCTGGGCCGCGCTGACCCAGTGAATGGTGCCCTTCACCTTGCGCTCGGCGCCACTCATTCCGCTCCGCGTCTCGGGATCGTAGGTGCAGTGCACCTCGGTCACGCGGCCGTCTGCATCCTTGACCAGCGCATGGCACTGGATGATGTAGCCATAGCGCAGCCGCACCTCACCACCCGGCCGCAGGCGGAAGAACTTTTTCGGCGCATCCTCCAGGAAATCATCCTGATCGATCCACAATTCCCGCCCGAACGGCAGCTGCCGCTCACCCCGGTCGGGGCGATCGGGGTGGTTGGCCGCGGCGAGCAGCTCGGTCCGCTCTGCCGGATAGTTGGTCAGGACGACCTTGAGAGGGTTGAGTACCGCCATGGCCCGGCTCGCCCGCCCATTGAGATCCTCCCGCACACAGTTCTCCAGCAGACTCATCTGGATCAGGTGTTCCTTCTTGGTGACTCCCGTGCGGCCGACGAAATCCCGCAGCGCCTCCGGCGGGTAACCGCGCCGGCGCATGCCGGCGATGGTCGGCAGGCGCGGATCGTCCCAGCCCGCCACGTGCTTCAGTTCGATCAGCTCGGCAAGCCTGCGCTTGCTGGTGATGGTGAAGGCCAGATTGAGCCGGGAGAACTCGATCTGGCGCGGGCGGGCGGCCAACTGCAGGTTAGCGAGAAACCACTCGTACAGTGGCCGGTGATCCTCGAATTCGAGCGTACACAGGGAGTGCGTGATGCCCTCGAGCGCGTCGGAAATCGTATGGGCAAAGTCATACAGCGGGTAGATGCACCAGGCATCCCCCGTCCGCTGGTGGGTGGCCCGGCGAATCCGGTAGAGCACCGGATCCCGGAGATTGATGTTGGGCGAGGCCATGTCGATCTTCGCCCGCAGCACGTGCTCCCCGTCGGCAAACGCGCCGGCCCGCATCCCCGTGAAGAGCTCCAGGTTCTCGGCGACCGTGCGGCTGCGGTGCGGGCTCTCCCGGCCCGGCGCCGTCAGCGTCCCCCGGTACTCCCGCATCTGGTCCGGGGTCAGGCTGTCCACATAGGCCTTGCCAGCCCGGATCAGCGCCACCGCACAGTCGTGAATCTGCACAAAGTAGTCCGAGGCGTGGGTCAGCCGGTCTGCCCAGTCGAAGCCGAGCCACCGGACCTGATCGATGATGGCGTCCACGAAGGCCTGGTCCTCCTTCAGCGGATTCGTGTCGTCGAGCCGGAGGAAACACCGCCCGGCCGTCTCTTCGGCCACGCCGAAATTCAGGCAGATGGACTTGGCATGGCCCACGTGGAGGTAACCGTTCGGCTCCGGCGGAAAGCGCGTGACGATGACGCGGTGCCGGCCCGTGGCCAGGTCGTCCGCAATAATCTGACGGATGAAATCCCGGCCCTCGGGTGCAGCGTCGTTCCCAGGGTCGTTCGCAGCGTCCTTCGCAGGGTCATGCATGGCGTCGCTCACTGACTCAGCGCACCGTCAGATTCGTGCGGGCCTCGAGCTCGGAGAGGATGTCGCGCTTGCGGAAGAAGGAGGTGGCAAAACGGCCGACCGCCTTGCCGGGCGTCATCCAGGCGATACGGGCCCCCTGTTTCGTGCTGGCCAGCGCTGCCTGGGCGAGAAACGGCGTCACGGTTTCGACGGTATCACCGAGAATATTCAGCGTGCGCTTCGCCCGCTCCCAGTCTGCCGCATCCTGACCCTTCGAACTGTAGAGCAGCAGGTCCGTGGCCACGATCCCCGGGCTCAGCGAACCCACGAGCACGTTGGTCCCGGCGCATTCCTTCGCCAGCGAGGCTGTCAGGTAGCGAATGGCGCGCTTGGTGGCGCCGTAGACGGACAACCCCGGCCGGGAAAGACCGTCACTGCCGAAGCCCTCGAAAGTGAAAACCTTGCCCCCGGCCGGCTGGCCGCGCATCCCGGCAATGGCAACGTGGCAGCCATACAGAGTTCCCAGGAGGTTGGTGTCCACCGTGGTCTGAACCTGATCCCCCGGCAGGTCGGCCAGCAACACCCGGTCCGTCGCCACGGCAGCGTTGTTGATCCAGATGTCGATCCGCCCGAACCGGGCAACCCCCGCCGCCCAGGCCGCCTGCACCGAAGCCAGCTGCCGCACGTCGCAGACCACCCCCAGCACCTCGCCCAGCGGGCTGAGGTCCCGGGTGGCGTCGGTCACAGCGGCGTCACTGCGGCCAGTCACGACGACCCGCTGCTTAAGCCGGAGGAATTCCCTTGCGAGGCCCTTGCCGATACCGCGGGTGCTGCCCGTAATCAGGATGGTCTGCATGCGCTGGGTCCTTGGGGTGAGGGCGCGACCTTAAGGTATCGCCGCCCGACCTGTCCATGCCGCCAGCGCCCCCTGGCCAGCGGCGCATTCAGTTTGTCGCGGGCACGCCACGCGTTGACTGTAGTGGTTGAAAGCTATAGTTTCGGCGCTTGACCTGCGCGCCACGCTGGGTTTGCGGCAGGCACCATCTCTGGGGTGAGGAGACTTCCGATGTCCAACGCAAAAACTGTAGTCATGACCCGTACTGGCCTGTTGCTGGCCACTGTGGCGACGACCCTCCTGACCGGCCAGCCGGCCATGGCCCAGGAGGAAATCACGGAAATCATTGTGACGGTTCGGCAACGGGCGGAGTCGATCCAGGACGTCCCGGGATCCGTGTCCGCGTTTACCGCGGCTGACATCGAGGCCTCGGGCATCCAGAGGGCCGAGGACTTCATCTACCAGACGCCGGGGGTATCCCTCGTCGCCAACACCGCCGAAGTCGGCGACACCCAGGTGAACATCCGGGGCATCAACGGCACGCGGGACGCGGAAGCCAACTACGCGCTGATCATCGACGGGATCCTGATGACCAATCCCGCCGCCCTGAACCGGGAATACATCAACCTCCAGCAGATCGAAGTTTTCAAGGGCCCGCAGGGCGCCATCTACGGCCGCAACGCGGCCGCGGGTGCCTTCATCATTACGACCGAGAAGCCCGGCAACGAGTGGGGCGGACAGGTCCGGGGCAGCTTTGCAGAAGACTCCACCCAGGTCTTCTCCGGCGTTGTGGATGGCCCGGTCAGCGACACCCTGGGGGTCAGCGTTTCCGGCAGCTTCCGGGACAGCGACGGCTACTACAATAATGCTTACTACAGCTCGGATCGCTTCATCGGCCCGCCGGGGTCAGCGCCCGACTCGGCCAGCGTGGACCAGTTCAAGAGCTGGGACCTGGCCACCCGCGCCATCTGGGAGCCGTCCGAAAACCTGACCGTGGATGGCAAGCTGCGCTTCGGCCAGGTTGATGCCAGCTCCATCGCCTTCAATTCCGTCTTCCAGATTCCGAGCCTCGTCCCGACGCTGGAATTCATCGGCCAGAGCCCCGAAATGGCGGCTTTCGGCAACGAGAACGTCAACGGCCACAAGTTCCAGTTCGACAACAACATCAAACCTTTCAACAACCAGGACTCCCTGGAAGCCTCCCTGAAGGTTGACTACGACCTGGGCTGGGCGGACCTGACCGGCTGGGGCCTGTACAGCGACATCGAGAACAACCTGGGAGCGGATGGCACCAGCGGCGCCTTTGGCTTCTTCTTTGCGGAACAGCAGTGCATCGATACCACCAATGCCCTGGGCTTCTACCCGGTGGTCCCGCCCCAGCTGATCGTTCCCGCGGGCGCCTTCGGTCCGGGTACCGGCGGGCCTGCGGGCTCGCTGTTCGGCGCCTACACCCCCACGGCCTGCGACGGCACCCAGTTCCAGGAGCGCAACCAGACGGACTACTCCTTCGAGATCCGGCTGGCGTCGAAGGGCGACCAGCGGCTGCGCTGGCTCGGCGGTCTCTATTACCTGAACATCGACCGGGAAGTCGGCGTGAACACCGGTATCGACCGGGGCTTCGGCGTCATCGCCAACCTCTACACCACCGATCCGCGCAATCCCACCGAACAGCTGGCCCGGGACCAGTTCACGACCAACGTGTACGCGGTCTTTGGCCAGCTGGCCTATGACCTGACCGACACCATTGAGACGTCGTTCGCCCTGCGCTACGACCTGGAAGACCGGAAGGTCAGGAACCGGGTACCGGTGGACGCCACCACCCAGTACATCAACACCTGCGATGCGACGGCACCCCCCGGCACCGGCGGCGCCTTCATCAACCCGGGCCTCTGCGCCACCGGCAACATCCCCAGCCAGAGCACGGACTTTGACGCCCTGGAGCCCAAGTTCTCGATCACCTGGGACGCGACAGACAACGTCACGGCCTACGCCACGGCGGGCGTCGGCTTCAAGAGCGGCGGCTTCAACAACTCCGGGTCTGCCGTCACGATCAACAACTTCATCAACAATCCGCTCGTGGGCCCCGGCGCGCCTTTCGAGGGTGAGTTTGCTCCGGTCCTGCTGGGTGGCTGCGCGTCGCTGACGTCCTGCGATGACACCTACAAGAAAGAGACCTCCTGGGCTTACGAGATTGGCGCCAAGTCCGAGTGGCTTGATAACCGGCTCCGGGCGGAAGCGGCTGTCTACTACGTCGACGTGGAGGACATGCAGTTCTTCGAGTTCTTCGTGGGCGGCTTCGGCCTCCTGAGGGTGGTGGAGAACATCGACCAGGTCGACATCTGGGGCCAGGAAGTCTCCCTGCACTTCGACGCCACCGACTGGCTGACCCTCTATGCCGGGGCCAACTTCAACCAGACTGACATCAAGAAGAACAGCGTCCGGCCGGACAGCGTGGGCAACGACTCGCCTTACACCCCGGACCACACCTGGAGCGCGGGCGCCCAGGTGCAGTACCCCGTGTCGGGCAGCTACGACTTCGTCGGCAGTGTGGACGTCTCGGGGGTTGGCGATACCTGGTTCCACGTGATCCAGGACAACGATCGGCCCACGATCTTTACGCTGAACATTCCCACCCTGGGCCCCGGCAACGCCTCCGTCGCCAAGCGTGACGCCTACTCGCTGGTCAATCTGCGGGCCGGCATTTCCGGCGACCGCTGGTCCGTGGTGGGCTTCATCCGGAATGCGCTGGGCGAGGACTATCTGAACGAGGTGATTCCGGCACCGGAGTTCGGTGGTTCGTTCATCAGCCCGGGAACCGAGCGGCGCCTGGGCGTGGAGGCCACGCTGAAGTTCTGACCCGCAGGAGCGCGTGGCAGGAGCGCGTGGCAGGAGCGCCTTCAGGCGCGACCGGCACTGCCATCCAGGACCAAAGCGCCGGCTCTCGCCGGCGCTTTTTTTTTTTCGCGGCTAAAGCCGCTCCCACCGTCGTCCAGTCATGATTACCGCGCCAGGAAGCTGGGCACCCGCAGGTTGGCGTCGACCCGGCTGAAGGCGGGGGCTTTCGTGATAACTCCACTCTCGAGGCGCTCGCCGGTGCTCTTGGCCCGCACCAGCTCGGTAAAGATCGCCAGGATGGACCGGGACAGGCGGGCCGCTTCCGCCGGGGACATCTTCCGGACCGAGACCTGCACCGCCGTTTCCTTTTCCGTCGGCGACACCGCCGTCAGGGCCTGCCGCAGAGCTTCAAAGCGGGGCTGGACGGCCGGGGGCACATCGTCCTCCGCCAGTGCCTCCAGATGGTCCACATAGGCACTGATGAGCCGCTGTTTCAGCGGCCCGTCCGTGCTGAGCGTCCGGACGGCAGCGTAGAACTTGTCGGCAATGTGACACATGGAACCCTCGTTTCTTTTTTTATGAGCGTCGTACGTCGGTCTTGTTCCGCCCGCCCCACCCCGCATACCGGGGT
>JBBQJK010000020.1:0-12017 GCA_038325835.1 Gammaproteobacteria bacterium | reverse complement strand
TCAGTCGCTGTTTCGGACCAGGTAGAGCTTGGGCGGGCCGCTGTCTCCGCCGGTCATGGGTGGTTCAACGACTGGCTGTGGAGCCGCCGTCGGCGCCTCCCCCAGCTCATCAGGCTTCAGGCGCCCCCGGACGCCGGCCAGCGCACGGTCAATCCAGGCGCGGCGACGCAGCGTCTCTTCGTTGCGAATCAATGGGTAATCCCGTTCTTTGTCCGACATGACCGTTAGGTTCTCCCGCATCCGGTCTTTGCCGGCTTCGTGGCAGCCATCCGCCAACAGGTAGGCTTCTTACTTCTCTTCAGGGGTCCAGTCCCGGCGGACCTTCTCCGCCCAGTTCCGGTAGCCCTTCCAGGTGTAGAGGGCCGGATCCATCGCAATCCTGCGCTTGTCCGGCAGCTTCACCCGGCTCAACCATCGGCGGTAGGAATCGAAACCACTTACGTCCCTGCCATCCTGGGCAACGAGATTTGGTCCGGAGCGTTCTGTCTGAGTCGTAGTGTAGCGCTGCGTCCCGTTCTTTTTCTCTTCGCGTTCTACCGGAAGGCTGGGGGATGGCGTCAGATGTTTCTGGTCGGTCATTTGCGTTTCCCCACTTCGTCAGCGTGGAGCAACTCTAGGGAGAAGAGCCCTTTTTCGGAAGGAACTGGATCACAAGCAAAACGCGCCCGCCGCCGCAGAAAATGCGTGCACCTCGCAATGTGTAATCAGATTCGACAGTAGCGACAAGAGAGCGAGACGCTCCTCGCACTTCACACGACAACGCGATAGCAGGGCTCGTAGGCGCGACCCGGAAGTTTCATGCGATGCTGCTCCACGAACGCACGGAGCAGACCATCGAGCTGGGCCAGGATGGACTTGTCGCCACGAATCTCGAAGGGACCATGCTCCTCGATGGCACGTATCCCATCCTCGCGAATGTTGCCGCTGACGATGCCGGAGAAGGCCCGGCGTAAATTGGCGGCCAGGACGGCAACCGGCAGGTCCCGGCTGATCTCCAGGCGGCCCATCGACTCGTGGGTGGCAACAAACGGCTGCTGGAAGACCCTGTCCACACCGAGCCTCCAGTTGTAGTAATAGGCATCGTTGTGGCTGCGGCGATAGTCCCGCACATGCCGGACACTGCCAAGCACCCACGTCGCGACGGCTGACGCGTCCCCGATGATGATCTGGTAACGCTCCCGCGCCGGGGGGCCCAGCGTGGCAAGGATGAACTCGTCTACACGCTGCAGGTAGGCCCGGCTCGACTCAGGGCCCGTCAGGATCAGCGGTAGCGGAATATCCTTGTTATCCGGGTGCAACAGGATACCCAGGAGGAAGAGTATCTCCTCGGCGGTACCCACCCCGCCCGGAAAGATCACGATCGAGTGGGCGATCCGGACGAAGCCCTCCAGGCGCTTCTCCATGTCCGGCATGATCACCAGCTCGTTGACAATCGGGTTCGGCGATTCCGCGGCAATGATTCCCGGTTCCGTCAGCCCGATGTAGCGTCCATTCCGTATGCGTTGCTTCGCGTGACCGATCGTCGCGCCCTTCATGGGCCCCTTCATCGCACCGGCGCCGCAGCCCGTGCAGACGTTCAGTTTGCGCAGCCCCAACTGGTAGCCCACTTCCTTGGTGTAGTCATACTCTTCGCGATTGATGGAATGGCCGCCCCAGCACACGACGATATTGGGCTCGGAGCCTGCCTTCAGGACACCCGCGTTGCGGAGCACGTGAAACACGGCATTGGTAATGCCATGACTGGAATCCAGGTCAAACTGCCCACCCGTCGCAAACTCGCTGTTAATGTAAATGACGTCCCGGAGGACCGCGAACAGCAGTTCGCGTATCCCGCGGATCATTTCCCCATCCACGAAGGCGCTGGCCGGCGCGCCCACCAGCGCGAGCTTCACTCCGCGATCCTGCTGCACGATATTGATGTCGAAGTTGCGATGCTTTTCCAGCACCTCGCGGGTGTCGTCCGTCAGACTGCCGGAGTTCAGAATGGCGAGGGCGCAGCGCCTGAGCAGCTCGTGCTGTCCACCCTCGCCGCTGCTGCGCAGGCGGTTGACTTCATGCTGGGAGAGAACCTCCAGCGTGCCTTCCGGCATGACTTCAATAAAAGTCGGAAGGGACACGGTATCCCCGTCAGGGCAGGATCTGAATCGGGGTGTTATCGGGCGTCATCAGCCAGATATCTACCATGTCCGCATTCGACACTGCGATGCACCCGTTCGTCCAGTCCCGCTGCTGGTAGTACTCCAGGGGCCGGGATGGACTGTTGGGCTGGCCATGAATCATGATCAGGCCGCCCGGTGCGACGCCCTCGGCAGAGGCCCGGCGCTCATCCTCGGGACGCGGATAGTCAACCTGGATAGCCAGGAAAAAATCACTGTTGGGATTACGACCGGAGAGCCGATAGTTGCCCTCCGGCGTACGAAAGTCCCCCTCCCGGCGCTTGTGGCCAGTGGGGGACAGGCCGAGAGCCACCCCGAATGTCCTGAGAACCCGGTCGCCCCGCATTAGCAGCAGTTGCCTCTCGGACTTGCGCACGATCACGCGGTCAGCCATCTCGATGACTGACCCGCTTGCCGGGAATGACGCGACGCCCAGCAGGGCAAGGAGCAGGCAAGGCAGGCCGTAACGCCGGATCGACACTAGCCGCCCTCCTCGCCTGCCAGCCGCAGCCGCTGACCCGGAAAGATCCGGTTGGGATTATCGAGGGAGTTGATCGCCAGCAGCCGGCCCTGGGACACCCCCGTGCGTTTCGCAATGCCGGCGAGGTTGTCACCCTGACGGACCACGTAGGTCTTGCTTCCCGACTTTTTCCGGGGGGCAGCCTCCCTGCTGACGAGCGCACCGCCGGGTAGTTTCAGGTTCTGGCCAATCCGGACCAGATTGCGCTTCGACAGCCCGTTGAGGCTGGCAAGACGGGACGGCGACGTGCCATACCGTGCCGCAATACCGGACAACGTCTCACCGCTACGAACCCTGTGCGTCTTCTGACCAGGCTCGGCGAGCTGGGCGGACCGGCGCTCCTTTCCGGAAACATCGGCGAGACGCGCCTGCGCCTGATCACTGGAAACGGTCTCCGGCAGACGCAGGCTGTAACCTCGGGGAACGTACTTCTTCCCCATCCAGATAGCGGGGAGCAGGGACGGGTTGTAGGCCTGCAGCGTCTCCCGGGGGACCCCAAGGCTCTGCTCGAGGGTCCGGGCGCTCAGGTAGGCAGGCACGTCGATCGTCGTCAGCTGCTCCGGAGCATCCCGCTGGACGGGACCAAAGTAATCCTCAGCATTTCGCTCTACCTCTTCAGCAGCCAGGAAGGACACGTAGAAGTTCCGCGACGCGAAACCAAAGGTGGGGCCACTGTAATTGCGCACGATCGTTTCAATGTCGTCCGTGCCCAGGTCCCGCCTCGCGCGCCGCATGCCCCCAGTACCGTGGTTGTAGCCGGTGATGGCCAGCGGCCAGGAGTTCAGCTCGCCATAGTTCGCCTTGAGCAGGCGGGCCGCAGCCTCGCTGGAGACGAATGGATCACGGCGCTCGTCCACCGCGCTGTCGATGCGCATGAAACGCCGCCCGGTGGCGGCAGTGAACTGCCAGAGCCCGGCTGCGCCCACATAGGACCGGGCCTCCGGGTTGTAGGAAGATTCCACATGGGGCAGCGCTGCCAGCATCTCCGGCACGCCCGCCTGCCGCAGGCTGTCCCGGATGTGCTCCTCCCAGCGTCCGGAGCGGACGAGCCCTTGTAGGAACCGGTCCGAAAGGCCCTGCTGGACGCGCACCCGTTCCGCGGCCCCGCGCAGTGAGCTACTGCCTGGGCGGCCGGCCCATAAGGCGAGGACCCGCCGCTCGTCCTTGCCGAGCCCAGCCCGATCACCAGCGGCCAGACGGGTCAGTATCCTGGTGTACCGGGCCTTGGCCGCGTCCATCTCGCGCTGGCGGGCACCAGCGGACTGCAGGTCGGAAAAGTCCAGTTTCTCGTAGACGACGCCCAGATACCGGTTGTCGTGGACCAGCGCCTCATCGGTAGAAACTTCACCGAAGATCTTCCGCCAGAAGCCGATATCCGGCTCGAGGCCAGCCGGCCGCGGCAGGGTTTGTGCCGCCAGCACGAGGCTCTGGGGCGCCCACAGGGTAACCGCCAGCAGAGCGATCACGAGCAGGCAGCGGGACGCGCCCCCGCAGATACTCACGACTGGCGACCTGATCATGGGGTTCAGGTTCCGCTGCACTTGAGAGAAGGCTTCATAACACAACCCTTGCAATTGGCGCGCGCCCGGCAGGCCAGGGACCCCGGCGCAGGGACAAGTTACCAACCCGGACCCGGTCAGACTGCCACAGGTTTCACAATAACTGACAACACAACGCACAACCCCGGTGTGACGCGACGCGCACTCCCGTATTCTTCCACAGCGTGAGAGCACTGTTGTCATTTCTCCTGCTTGCCGCGGCTTTCGTCAGCGGCTGCAGCGGCGACCCGCCGCCCGTCAGGCCGGCGGTGCCGGGCGCGCCTGCGCCTGGCGCAACGGGCGTCCCTCCGCCCAACCCTCCGCCAGCGCCCGACCGGCGTGGCGGCGGCGGCGAAACCATGGAGATCCTCGGCGAAACCATCCCGGCCGGCTCAAATCGCCGCCTCCTGTGGTCCGGTGGGCAGGCTTTCGACGGCACACCCGGCGAGTCGCCGGTGCTCGTCGTCAACGGCGTCGGCAAAGGACCAACCCTGTGCCTGACCGGGGCGATCCACGGGGACGAACTCAACGGCATCGAAATGATTCGTCGCGTGCTCCAGGACCTGGATCCGGGCCGGGTCAAGGGTGCCGTCATCGGTGTGCCCATCGTCAATCTGGAGGGCTTCCGGCGCGGCTCCCGGTATCTTCCCGACCGCCGGGACCTCAACCGGTACTTTCCCGGCAATGCCACCGGCAGTTCCGCGTCCAGAATCGCAGCGTCGCTGTTCAACGACATCATCCGGCACTGCGACGGACTCGTCGATATCCACACCGGTTCGCTGAACCGCACCAACCTGCCGCAACTGCGGGCTGACCTGCGCGATGCCGCCGTGCGGGAATTTGCCAATGGCTTCGGCGCCTTCATGGTGCTGCAGAGCCCGGGCGCTGCAGGAACCCTGCGGCGTGCAGCGGTGGATGCGGGAATCCCTGCCGTCACCCTGGAAGCCGGCGAGCCCGGTCGACTGCAGTCGGCTCAGGTCCGGGAGGGCACTGCGGGCATCGTCCGCCTGCTCGATGCGCTGGGCATCGTTAACCGGATGAACCTTCTGACAGAACCGCGGCCGGTGTACTACCGCTCAACCTGGGTCCGGTCCGACTACGGCGGCATCCTGTTCTCGCTGGTACGACTTGGCCAGATTGTGTCGACCGGGGACATACTTGGCACGGTTACGGATCCCGTTACCAACAGCCAGAACCTGATCTATTCGCCGGTCCGTGGGCGAGTCGTGGGCATGGCGCTGAACCAGGTGGTGATGCCCGGCTTTGCGACGTTCAATCTGGGTATAGAGGCAGACTCAGGCCCCAGCGGCTCCCTCATGGAAAACCTCGAACCACCCCCGGAACCGCCGGCCCCGCCCGGCCGGCCAGCCACGGCCAGCGGCGCGGAGCCCGACGAACGTCCGGAGTAAGCCTGTAGGAGCGCCTTAAGGCGCGATCACTATCGTCATCGCGCCTTAAGGCGCTCTACATCGCCCTCAGTGCAGCGATGCGTTCCGGCAGCGGCGGGTGCGTCATGAACAGGCGGCCAAACCGGCCCGGGCTACCCGATATACCCAGAGCCTTCATGCCATCCGGCAGTGCGGCTGGCTCGTGGGCTCGCTGCAGGCCTTCCAGCGCCGCCACCATGTTCTGCCGGCCTGTAAGTTTGGCGCCGCCCGCGTCCGCGCGGAACTCCCGCTGGCGGGAAAACCAGGCCACGATGATGCTGGCAAGCACGCCCAGCACCAGCTGGGCAACCATCACAGTGATAAAGAACCCCGGGCCATGGCCACGCTCGCTCTTGAAGATAACCTGGTCCACGAAGCGGCCGATGATGCGGGACAGGAAGATCACAAACGTGTTGACGACGCCCTGGATCAGGGTGAGCGTCACCATGTCGCCGTTCGCCACGTGGGCGATCTCGTGCCCCAGCACCGCTTCCACTTCGTTCTGCTTCATCTGGCGCAGGAGACCCGTGCTCACCGCCACCAGCGCGGAATCCCGCCGGGCGCCCGTGGCAAAGGCGTTGACCTCGGGGGAGTCGAAGATCGCGACTTCCGGCATCCCGATGCCTGCCTGCGTCGCAAGCCGGCGGACAGTGGCCACCAGCCAGGCCTCCTGGGCATTGGCAGGTTCGGTGATCACCCGGGCACCCGTAGAGCGCTTGGCAATGAACTTGGACATCGCCAGGGAGATGAGGGAGCCCCCGAAACCCAGGATGGCCGCGAAAACCAGCAGACCGCCCATGTCCTGGCCCGTGCTGGCCAGATACTGGTCGATGCCCAGCAAGCGCATGGACACCGAAAGCACCGCGAGGACAGCGATGTTGGTGGCCAGGAACAGCAGAATCCGCTTCACAGGGTATCTCCAGGGATTGGTACCGCGTCTATTCTATGGGAGTGAGGCGCCGATGTTTCAAGGGCTGCACTGCTAGGATATCTGCCGCAGTACATGACGACGGAAACCACATCTGATGCCACGCCGCCCCTCACCCGGTTCTGGCAGCCCCGTTACTGGCTGATCTGGCTGGGCCTGGGGTGGCTGAAGCTGGCCTCCCTGCTGCCGGTGCGCAGCCAGCTGGCTCTGGGCCGGGGCCTCGGCAGGCTCATCTATGTGCTACTCCCCGGGCGACGACGCGTCGCAGCCACGAATCTGGCGCTGTGCTTTCCGGCCTTGCCCCTGGCGCAGCGCGCCCAGATTCTCCGGGAGCACTTCGCGTCCCTGGGGATGACACTCATGGAACAAGGCCTGGCCTGGTGGGCCAGCGATGCCCTGGTGAAGGAGTGCGTCGAGGTGCAGGGGGCGGACAACCTCCGGGAAGCACTCGCCACCGGTCGGGGCGTGATCCTGCTCACGGGGCACTTCGGCTGCCAGGAGTTCACGGGACGCACGCTGCCAGAGTTATCGCCGGCGCTCGGCTGTCTCTACCGGCCGAGCAGGAACCCGTTTGTGGATGAAGTCCTGCGTCGCGTCCGCGCCCGGTCTGCCACCCTCATGATTCCGAAACAGAGCATGCGGCGCATGATCCGGGCGCTGCGCCAGGGCGCGTCGGTCTGGTACGCGCCAGACCAGAGCCACCGGCGGTCATTCAGTGCGGTGATCCCGTTTTTTGGCGAACCGGCCATGACCACGACAGCACTCAGCGAAATCGTCCGGCTGGGTAACGCACTGGTCGTGCCGGTTTTGCCCCGACGCTTTCCCTCCACAGGGCGCTACAGCCTCGAGATCCAGCCGGCGCTCGCGGACTTTCCAGGAGCGACCCCGGAAGCAGATGCCCTGCGGGTGAACGCCCTGCTCGAAGCACATATCCGCAAGGTGCCGGACCAGTACTTCTGGATCCACCGGCGCTTCAAGGGACGCCCCGCACCCCTGCCCGATCCGTACCAAAAAGGTACCGGACCTTAGTTATTTGGATTCTTTAGTTATTGCCTTGCCAACAACTAAAGAATCCAAATAACTAAGGTCCGGTACCTTCGTAGCTAATAACTAAGGTCCGGTACCTTCGTAGCTGTCCAGGAGCCAGCTCCACTCACGGGGAGTGAAGTGCACGGCGCCGTCCTGGCTGATCTTCACCAGGGACCGGTGCAGGCGCGCCAGATTTGCGGCGCGCCAGTTGCCCGGGTCGGTACGAATCCGACCCCGGTCAAAGTCCAGCAGAAAGATCCGGTTCGCGGCATCGATCTGGAGGTTGTGGGCATTGAGGTCGGCATGGAACACATCCCCACGATGAAAGGTGCGGATACACCGGCCCACGGCCATCCAGACCTCAGGTCCCACATCGGCGCCGGTCGGGCCCTGGCGAAGTCGGGTGGATAACGGCTCGACTCCGGGGATGCGCACCGTGATGAGATCTGCCGTGTACACCGCGCCCCGCCGCCAGTAGCGGGCCGCCACCGGCCTGGGTGACGGCAAGCCAAGAGACTGCAACCGGTCCAGTAGTCGCCACTCCCGAAAGCAGCGGGTGCGCTCCTCACCCAGCCACAGAAACTGATCATCCAGAACCCGACTGATGACTCCCCCCCGGTAAAAATGCCGGAGCACCCAGTGCTGCCCGCCGTGTTCAATGAACCGCGTTGCCCCGCGACCACCCGCGTCGCCGGGCGCGAGGGCCGCGGCGGCCCACGTTGCAGAATCAAACAGCGTCGGGTCTGCATGGCTGACGAGGGTGTCCTCGTATACGATGCCGTTCCCGTCCTGTCTTGCGATGCGCGTGGGCAAAGTGGATGTCGTCCGGTGGTAACTGTCTGCCCGTGACCGCTCAGCCCAAGCCACACCCAGATCCCGGCCTGAATCCGCGCCTGAATCCGCGCCTGAATCCGCGGAAGGGCCTGCCACCAGCGCCGGAGGCCGTCTGCCTCATTCGGCTATCCGCCATCGGCGACTGCTGTCACGCCCTGCCGGTCGTTCGCACACTACAGGCCGCCTGGCCCGACACGCGCATCACCTGGATCATTGGCCGCACTGAACTGGGTCTGCTGGACGGCGCCGCGGGCATCGAGTTTATCACCTTCGACAAGAGTGACCCCTGGGCCAGCCTCGCCTCCCTTCGCCGGCAATTGGGAGCACGACGGTTTTCGCTGCTCCTCCATATGCACGCCTCCATGCGGGCGAACCTGGTCAGCGCCGCGGTGCGAGCCGATGTGCGCCTTGGCTTCGACCGGGAGCGGGCCAGGGATTACCAGTGGCTGTTCACCAACGACAGGATTGCCGCGACGCCTTCCCAGCATGTGATGGACGGACTGTTCGGTTTCGCGGAGCATCTTGGGATCCGGGAGCGGAACCTCCGCTGGGATTTCAATCTCGCACCCGACGACCGGCGCCAGGCGGAGGCCCTCGCGGCTGGCTCCGGCCCTCTGTGCGTCATCAGTCCCTGCTCGAGCCAGCGCTTCCGGAATTTCCGCAACTGGAGCGTGGCGAGTTATGCGGCCGTAACCCGCCACCTTATCCAGGAACGAGGCGCCCGGGTCGTGCTGACCGGCGGTCCCACGGCACTGGAACGGCAGTACGGCGAAGAGATACACGCCGCCGTCGGCGCCCCGGCCAGAGTTACCAATCTGATCGGGCAAACCCGCCTCAAGGCGCTGTTCGCCATCCTGGAAGCGGCGGACCTGCTGATCTGCCCGGACTCTGGTCCTGCCCACATGGCAACGGCCGCTGGCACGCCGGTGGTGGGGCTGTACGCCACGTCGAACCGCCACCGCACCGGGCCGTACTTCAGTCAGCGGCTGGTGGTGGACCGGTACCCCGAAGCGGTGGCGCAGGCGTTCGGCAAGTCCGTGGACGCGCTACGCTGGGGTGAGCGGGTCAGAAGCCCCGGGGCGATGGATCTCATCCCGGTGGCGGAGGTCATAGCGCGGGTCGACGCGGTCCTCGATGGCAGGCTGCGCCCCGGATAAATGGGGACATGCCTCATTCCCGCTGCGCAAATGAGGCATGTCCCATTTTCCTGAACTGCTGCAGGAACCCCGTGATCAGGCTCCCCAGGATCAGGCAGCTCGTGTCCGCCACTGCCGCGGCCATCAGCGGCACCCAGTTCACGTTGCCCCAGCCCGAGAGGAAGGTGTAGGTGCCAAAGAACCCGGCGATGCCGACCAGCAAGCTGGCATAGAGCGCCCTGCCCGCCCAGCCAGACGGGCTCGACAGGGAAGCGGCCAGAAGCACGGCGACGAACTGGGGGATGAGGAAGCCCACCACCATCTTCACGATGTTGATGCCGCCGGCGGCCTCGCCCACCCGCATGAAGCCGTCGAACCGCGGCATGGCCCAGGGGTTCAGCAGAAACGCAGCAATACCCCAGTTAAGGTTGCTGGCTACGAAGTAGCCCACCAGAAAGGTCCAGACGAGGCGCGGCCAGGTGGTGTGCAGCATGTTTTACTCCCTGAAGCGATACTAGCCTGATGAGGGGAAGCCTGTTCAGTCCGCGTGTCCGACGGCTCGGAGAATTGTTTTCCCTGCTGATCTTCTTCACCAGCGGCGTGTACTTTATGTGGCAGGGCTGGCAGTTCCAGAACGTCGGCGCCTGGTCAATGGCGTGGACCAGCCTGGGCCTCGGCACACTGTGCGCGGTGCAGTTCGCCGTGTTGCTGTGGCTGCAGCATCGCCGGCGGACTAGTGCGCAAGCACGAACGCCGTAACGTCCTCGAGACCTGGGCTCTGGTTTCGTCCCAGGGCGGAAAAACTGCCGATCGTGCTGCCGTGACCCAGGCCTGGGTAAAGCCGCAGCTCAGCCAACCCCCCGGCCGCCCGGATCCGCTCCGTGAGGCGGATGGAGTGTTCACTCCAGCAGATCTTGTCGGCAGTGCCATGAATCAGCAGCAACGGCGGGGCATCGCCGCGCACGAAACGTATCGGCTGGGTCTCGCGGGGATCAGGCGCCGAACCGAACACCTCGCGGAGCCGGTCAGTATCGATCTTGAAATCGTAGGGTCCGGACAGCCCAATCGCGCCCCGTAGATCGTCCGCACTGGCACCGGCGGCCGCGAGGTAGCGCCGGTCCAGTGCCACCAATAGCGCAATGTGGGCGCCCGCTGAATGCCCCATGACAAACACGCGCCGGGGATCGCCGCCGTAGTGAGCGATGTTGTGCAGCGTCCAGGCCACCGCCTGGGCGGCATCCTCGACGAACAACGGGAACTTCACGGCCGGGCTGAGGCGGTAGTTGGGCAGTACGGCGATGAAGCCCTGCTCCGCCAGGCTGCTGCCCACGAAGCGGTACTGGCTCTTGGAGCCGGTGGCCCAGCTGCCGCCGTGAATGAAGACGATGACGGCGCGGGGCTCGGTCGCGGGGGCCTCCGGAACATAGAGGTCCAGCTCCTGGCGGGTCTCGAGTCCGTAGGCGAGGCCCCCTGTCCGCTCGTACCCGCCGAAGGCCGTCGGCAGGTTCGCCGCGAGAAATGCCGCCGACGTGCACCCGCTGAGTAGCCCGATACTCAGCAGCAGGGCCGGCAGAACGCGCACTGTGGGGGACATAGGGAACTTTCGCCCCGCAGGACAGGGCCGGATTCAGCTAACCTGTGGTCCTCGCAGCTTATACGGGAGGCTCGCGCCCTTCATGAACGCTACCCAGCCGGCAACCCGGCCGACCGAAGACCTGACGGACTGGATCACCCGGCTCTACGCCGATCCCGAGCTGCTCCGCATGGGTCACAACCAGCGGGCCGAAGACCTGAATCTCGGGCTCGGCTGGCTTTACTACGGCCTGGCCCGGCTGGTTCGACCCCGGCAGGCGGTCGTCATCGGTTCCTGGCGGGGCTTCGTTCCACTGGTCATCGCGAAGGGCTGTCATGACAACGTGGAGCGTTGCGCCCTGCACTTCATCGACCCGTCACTCGCGGATGGATTCTGGAAAGATCCAGCCGCCACCCAGGCCCATTTCCGGTCTTTCGGCCTGGACAACGTGCGCCACCACCTCCACACCACGCAAGAGTTCGTCACCACACCCGACTACGGGACGCTGACCGACATCGGCCTGCTGTTCATCGACGGGTACCACACCGCCGAGCAGGCCCGGTTCGACTACCGGGCGTTTGCGGAACGGCTGGCGCCCCGCGGCCTGGTGTTCTTTCACGACAGCATGATCTTGAGGCCCTCCGGGATTTACGGGGAGGACCGCCGCTACGACGTGGATGTGAAGTACTTCATGGACGAGTTGCGCAAAGATTCCGGGCTGCAACTGCTGGATCTGCCCTTCGGCACCGGCCTGACCGTGCTCCGCAAGGTTGGTGGCGAGCATGACGAACTCCTGGACACCTCACCGAATCGCCGCCCCCCCGTAGGAGCGCCTTCAGGCGCGATCAATACCTATCGCGCCTGAAGGCGCTCCTA
>JBBQJK010000019.1:0-12257 GCA_038325835.1 Gammaproteobacteria bacterium | reverse complement strand
TTCTTGGTCGGTCACTGCCGCGCCTCGATGTGCTGGCGAAGGTGACGGGGACGGCGCGGTTTGCCATCGACACGGTACTGCCGCGCATGCTCTACGGCGCCGTCCGTCACTCACCCCATGTGGGCGGACGCATTGGCAGCCTGGACGCTGGTGCCGCGTTGGCGATGCCGGGCGTCGAGTACGTCCTGCGTCTCGGTGAACGGGCCGTGGCTGTGCTGGCGGGGGATACCTGGAGCGCCCAGCGGGCTGCCGCCGTCCTGCGGATCGACGCCGTGGCCGGGGATCCGTTGCAGCCGGATTCGGAGGTCCTGCAGAAGTCGTACCTTGAGGCACTGGACTCACCCGACGCCTCCGTCTTCCGGGACGACGAGGGCCTGGCCGCTGCCCTGGGTCCCACGCCGGTGTCGGCCATCTATGAACTGCCGTTCCTTGCCCATGTCTGTATGGAACCGATGAACTGCACGGCTCTGTTCGAGCAAGGGCGCCTGACCGTCTGGGCACCCACCCAGGCGCCCAGCATTGCCAGGGACGAAGCCGCCAAGGCAGCCGGCCTTCCGCCTGGGCAGGTGGAGATCCGCTCCACCCTGATGGGCGGCGGCTTTGGCCGGCGCGCCGAGATGGACTTCGTCATCGAGGCGGCGCATGCCGCGCTCGCGGTTCCCGGCCGGCCCGTGAAGCTCACGTGGTCCCGGGAGGAGGACCTGCGCCACGACATGTACCGGCCCGCGGCCACCGGTCGCGTGCGCGGCGCGCTGGACAGCACTGGCCGCATTGCGGCCCTCGACTACACGCTGGTGTCCGAGTCGGTAGTGGCCAGCAATTACCAGCGCACGCCCAGTGCCCGTGGCGGCGATGCGGCCAAGGACAAGTCTGCGCTGAGCGGTGCCTTCAGCCCGCGTTACGCGCTGCCGTTGGCACGTATGGCCTATGTCCCCCGGGAGGACGGGATCCCGACCGGCTTCTGGCGGAGCGTTTCGACTTCGATCAATGCGTTTCTTCTGGAAAGCTTCATGGACGAGCTGGCAGCGAGTGCCGGCGTTGATCCGGTGGCGTTTCGCCTGCGGCACCTCGAGGGCCTTCCGGCAGAGCAGGCGGTACTGCGGGCCGCCGCCCGACTGGGTCGCTGGGACGAGCCCTTACCCCGGGTTCCTGGCCGGCGTTTCGGGCGGGGCGTCGCGTTCCTTGAGAGTCACGACAGTCTCGTGGCCCAGGTTGTCGAGGTCAGCGTCGCTGAGGACGGTGCCCTGCGTGTCGAACGTGTGTCCTGTGTCGTGGACTGCCGCACGGTAATACACCCGGATGCTGCGGAGGCGCAGATCACGGGCGGCATACAGGACGCGCTGTGCGCGGCACTGCACGGGCGGATTACTGTGCGCAACGGCGCCGTGGAGCAGGGCAACTTCAACGATTACCCCTGGCAGCGGCTGGCCGAGGTTCCGGAGATTGTCGTCGAACTGCTACCCCAGGGCGGACGTCCTGGTGGCGTCGGTGAGCCGGGCGTGCCGGGAATTGCTCCGGCGCTGGCCAATGCCATTTTTGCGGCGACGGACCAGCGGGTGCGGCGCCTTCCTGTCGGAGCGCCGTCAGGCGCGATACGAAAAATGATCGCGCCTGAAGGCGCTCCTACAGCGCGCGATCGATAGTCAGCTCAGTAGTTCACCGTCAACGTCAGCATGTAGTCCGCCGGCGGCAATGGTGTCCGGACGTTGGTGAAACCATTGACGAAGATGCCCGACACGTTGTCTTCCCGGTTCGTGATGTTGGTCGCCGCGAGGACCATCTGCCACTGCCGGTCGTCGGCACCCAGGCCCAGAAAGCCATTGAGCCGCGAGTAGTCGTCGATCTTCACGAGGTTGCGGGATTCAGTGAAGTAGTCGTCCGAGTGGAACAGGTCAAAGCCATAGAAGAAGGCCAGCCGGTTGGCCAGGGGAACGTTGTAGTCGAAGCCGATCTTGCCCTGCCACCGGGGATTGGAAGGCAACTGGTCCGTTGGTGTCGCCTGGCCATTCAGGCCACCCGGGGGCGAGGCAGGGTCCACCGACCCGAAATTGCTCTTCTGGTAGCCGGACTGGGCAAAAACATTGAGGTCTTCAAAGGGCGACCAGGTGACCTCCAGTTCGAGACCGTAAACAGCAACATCACCGATGTTGTCGATCGGAAATCCCCCTGCGCTGTTGATGACGATCTGCTGGATGTCATCGTACCCGGCATAGAAGGCGGCCACATTCAGGCGCAGGGTGTTATCCGCCAGATCGCTCTTCCAGCCGAGCTCATAGCTGCCCACGGTCTGGGGCTCGAAGGCAGTGCCGCCGCAGCCCCTATCGCCGGAGTCCGAGCTCAGGTCGCCGAAGCAGAGGGTGCGGAACCCGCCAGCCTGAAAACCGGTGGAATAGGACAGGTACAAGAGTTCGTCGTCGGCAAGCTGGTAGTCCAGCCCCAGCTTGTAAGTCATCTCGTTCCAGTGGTCTTCCAGGGCGACGCGCGCCGCCCCAACCCCCAGCGGATCCTCATCCGACTGGCAGAAGGCCCCAATGCAGTCGTCTGAGTAGGTCTTTTCATCCCTCGTCCAGCGGGCCCCGCCGGTGACCGAGAGGGTCTTGGTGATCTGGTACGTGGCTTCGCCATACACGGCGTAGCTGTGGGTCTCGCTGTCGATGGCTTCGTCGAAGGCGGGCGTGGCCGAGAGGCCCGGCACCGTGCCGGAGAACTGCTGCTGGCCGTCTTCATTCAGGTAATAGGCGCCGAGTTGCCAGAGCAGTTGATCGCTCCAGTTGCCCAGCAACTGGAGTTCCTGGCTCACCTGGTCGACGTTCGAATCCGAAGCGATCAGCAGGCCAAACGGTCCGGCCCCGCCGCCGGCCAGGTCAAAGCCGAACCGGGTATCTGTGGTGGCATACGCGGAGATGGACCGGAGCGTGACCGAGCCCAGATCAACGCTCAGATGGAGGTTGCCGCCGCCCTGCTGGGTGCCGCCATAGTCGGCCCCTGCCGCGCTGAACGTGTCGTAAAAGCCCCCCTGCGGGGCGCTGTCGGCGGGCGCGGGACTGAAGTCCGGGTTAGGGCCATTGGCGAAAGGCACGTAGGGCACGCCGTTGTAGCCGTCGTTGTCCAGGTCGGCTACCCAGCCGGTCAGTGTCGCCTCGAGCCGGCTGCTGCCGTACCAGTGGAGCTTGGCCCGGGCGGCCTTGTTGGCGTACTCGCCAGGCTGTTCTCCCGTTACCGGGTTGTATTGCCAGCCCCTGTTCCGGTTTTCATAAACTCCGGCAATGGAACCCGCCAGTTCGCCCGACCTGATGGGGCCACCCGCCGAGAACGCCAGTCTGGTGGTGTCGAACTTGCCGAAACCTGCCGAACCGGTTGCCCAGCCGTCGTCCGCGGGTGTGCGGGTCACGATCTTGATCGCGCCCGCCAGCGTGTTCCGGCCGTAGAGGGTGCCCTGCGGGCCGCGCAGGACTTCCAGGCGCTCCACGTCGAGCAAATCGAGATTGATGCTGGCGAGGCGCCCGTTGTAGACGTCGTCCACATAGATGCCAACGGGCGATTCGGAGACATTGAAGCCCGGGTTCTGGACGCTGGCGCCCCGGGCATGAATCTGGATGGCCTCGGAACCGGCCGTGACCGTGTAGGTCTGGAGATTCGGTACGTTCTGACCGATGTCCTTGACCGTGTCGATCTGGAGGGCCCCGATCTGCCCGGCATTGAAAGCGCTGACGGCTACCGGGACGTCCTGCAGGCTCTGGCTTTCCGCCCGGCGCTGGGCCGTGACCAGGATCTCTTCCACCTGGGCTTCAGCCAGGCTGGCTGCCAGCACCAGCAGCAGTCCACCCGCGACGCGGGCAGCACGCACGGAAACCCGGCGCATTCGCATGTTCACACCCCCTGAACGCGGGGGGATGTTAGCAGAACGATCCGCGCAACAGCCAACCGGCCGGTGCGCGGCAACTCCGGGGGCCTTCTGTGGAGTCGGTGGTAAGGAGAAAACGGAGCGGGGCTACGCCTCAACGCTGCAGGTGATCATGCCGTCTTCCTGCCAAGGGGACACGTGCATCTTCACGCCCATGGTGTTGCCGTAGCCGACCAGTCGGGGGGTGGTCCAGGTCTCATGGATTTCCTGGGGCGTCAGGTCGAACTGGCCGATCTTGCGACACTGGGTGAGGACCCAGCCGAAGGGATCCTTCCAGGTGCGGCTCAAGCCATCGCCCGCACTGGTCAGTGCGAGGGCGTAGTGACAGGCCGTGCGGTCGAAGAGGGCGATAATGGCGATCTCCGGATTTCCGGTCTTCTCGATGATCTGCTTCATGCGCAGATTGATCGGTTCCATGTTCTTGATGTCGTAGGCGACGTACTGATCCAGGGCGCCCATGTTCTTGGCAAACTGGATCGCCGTCAGATGTGCCTTGACGAGGGGGTCGTTCATCTCGTGGGCATAGCCCGCGTGATGGCCCAGCATCTTCAGCAGGATCGACATGGACAGGCCAAGTTCGCTTTCGCGGCCTTCGTAGCCACTGAGAGTCTTGTATTGATTGAGGCTTCCCGTCGCCGCCTTGGCGGGGGCATGGGGCGGAACCTCGGCAATGACGGGCTGGGTGGCGGCTTGGGTGGCGGCCTGGGTAGCGGTCTGGATAGCGGTCTGGGCATTCATCGCAACACTCCTGATTGAATCACGCGTGCAGTGGGGTTTGGCGTCAGGCCAGTTCGCAGGCAAGCCAGCCGCTTTCCTGCCAGGGAGAGATCTTCACCTTGATGCCGATGTCGGCGGCGTACCCCTGGATGCGGGGAACCGTCCATTCTTCATGGATTTCCTGCTCCGTCAGGTCGAACTGGCCAATGCGCTTCCCCATTGCCAGGACCGTGTGGAACGGGGAGCGCCAGGAGCGCCGGCCCGGCTCTACGGTCCACTCCAGCACCAGCTGGTACCAGCAGTCCGTCCGTTCGAAGAGGCCTACCAGCCCGAACTCGGGATTGCCGGTCTTCGCGACCAACTGGCCGACCCGCTGGTTGACGGGCGTGAGGGTCTTGACGTCGTGGGCGACCAGCTGGGGCAGCATGCCGTGGTTCTTGGCGAACTGGATGGCATTCAGGTGAGCCTTCAGGGCCGCGTCGTTCAGGTGATGCTGGTAGGGCACGTCGGCAATCACCGTCTTGAGCAGCTGAACGAGTCCCCTGCCCAGGAGTTCCTCCCGGCCCTCAAAGCCGGACCAGAGGCCGAAGTCCTGGACCGAAGGCATAGCCGGTCGCTGACCCGGGACACCGGGGGGTGGTCCGGCGGGCTTCTGGGCGACCGGAGCCGGCGGTTCGGCCGGTGCGGCCGGGGATGCGTTCCTTAAGGTGCGGGCGGGCTCGGCCATGGCGGGCACTCCTCGAGGTTGATGTGCGCAGCGAATCCTACGCCGGAATTGTGGTATTCGACGCCGTCGGCCGTTCGGTTCCCGCTCCGGCCACACCGCGAACCGAGCCGCAGGGCCCTGCCGCCCGCCGCCTCGCCTGTGCGAGTATTTCGTTAACTGGAGGCTGGGAGGCCCGCCATGTACATCAACTTCTGGTACCCCGTGGTCCTCAGCAAGGATCTGGACGACAAGCCCAGGGTCATCAGGATACTCAGCCTGGATTTTGCAGTGTTCCGGGACAGCCAGGGCAGGGCCCAGGTGCTCTCCAACGTCTGCCCCCACCGGGGCGGGTCCCTGGCCGGCGGCAAGGTCAAGGGCGACAACCTGCAGTGCCCGTATCACGGCTGGCAGTTCGATGGCACCGGTCAGTGCCACAAGATTCCGTCGCTGGGGTCCGCCGCCCGCATCCCGGCGCGAACGCGGGTGGATGCCTACCCTGTCGTGGAGAAGTACGGAATCGTTTTCGCGTTCCTCGGCGATCTGCCCGAGGCCGAGAGGCCGCCGATGCTGGAAGTGCCCGAGTTCGACCGGGAGGGCTGGCGGCCCACCTGGATGAATTTTCAGATTCCCTACAGTTACGAGCGGTCGGTGGAGAACGGCCTGGATCCCTCCCACAACGAGTTTGTGCATCCAACCCACGGCTTCTCCGGGGAAAACAGCGAGTACAAGGTGAATGACCTCCGGTGGGTCGGCGACCCCCAGTGGGGTGTCGGATTCTTTACCAAATTCAAGTCGCCGGCGTCCAAGGACGGCGAGTTCGCCAAGATGAAGCAGGCGAGCGACTCCCGGGAGGCGGGCACCGGGGTCATCGGGCCTAATGGCGTCTGGACCTATATCAAGTTCGCCGTCGACAAGAGAATGCACCAGTACCTGTGGGAGGCGCCCATCGATGAGCACACCACCAACATTTTCTTCATGAACATGCGGTCCACCTTCCTGGAGCCGGAGATGGACCAGAAGGTCAATGCCATGAACTGGATGATTGCGGCCCAGGACATTACGGTGCTCTCGGCCCTCCAGCCAGCCCTGACGCCCGAGACGAATACAAAAGAATTTATGGTTCCCGCCGACGAGCCGATCCTGCGCTATCGGCAGAAGCTCAGGGAGTGGGAGCAGCGGGGCTGGCGCATCGACATGGCCGAACTCAAGCGCAACCGGCAGCGCGTGGCCTACGCGATTCCCGGGCCGGCACGGCGTCATCACAAGGGCTGGGTCCTGGATTCGGTGCCCCTGGTCGCGCCGTCCCGGCAGTCCGCGGCCAAACTCAACGTGGCGGCGGAGCACTAGGTCTGGCAGCCGCTCCTGCGCCGCTTGCGGGCCGCGCAGTTCGGTGGAACTATGGGTAACTTTTCAGGGGGCACACTCGATGGCACAGGCGACCGCCGCCAAGAATTACGCTGGCGTATGGGATAACCGGCTCGGCTTCGGCAAGAAAACCGCGCTGCTGGTCATCGACCTGCTCCAGGGCTACACGCTGAAAGGCGCCCCACTTTTCGCGCCGGGTGTCGTCAAGGCCGTCGCCGAAATGCCGGCACTGCTGAAGGCGGCGCGGGCGAAGAAGATGCCCATCATCCACACGCGCGTGTTCTACAACCCGTCGGACTTTGCCGATGGCGGCATCTGGATCAAGAAGGCGCCTGTGCTGAAAAGCCTGGTGCCGGGCAACAAGTACGCCCAGTTCTGCAAGGGCGTAGAGCCGAAGAAGGGCGAGCTGGTCATCGTGAAGAACTACGCCAGCTGCTTCTTCGGCACGTCACTGGCCGCCACACTGACAGCCATGGGGGCCGACACGGTCATAATCACCGGTTGCACAACCTCCGGCTGTATCCGGGCCTCCGCCGTGGACGCGGTGCAGAACGGCTTTCGGCCGATTGTGGTGCGGGAGTGCGTAGGGGATCGCCACGATGGACCCCACGAAGCCAATCTCTTCGACATCAACGCCAAGTACGGTGATGTGATCAGCAAGGCCGAAGCCATGCAATACATCAAAGGCCTGTAGGAGCGCCTTAAGGCGCGACCGGAATCGAAACTCAATCAGACATTTGAATCGCGCCTTAAGGCGCTCCTAGAATAAGAATTAATCAGGGGAAGGGAACAATGACAACGAAGCCCGAGAAAGTCGACCGCAGCAAGCTCACCCAGAGCCCGCACTACGACTACGTGCCGATCATCGACCGGCCCAAGTTCAAGCTTCCGAAAGGTGCGCGGGTGGCGGTGATTCCCTACATCAATATCGAGCACTTCCCCCACAATATTCCCGGTACGGCGATCATCCCGGGCACGCAGCAGTTCAACCCCGATCCGCTGAACTACGGCTGGCGCGACTACGGCAACCGGGTTGGCCTCTGGAGAATGATCGAACTGATGGACCAGATCGCCATGCGCGGCACGGTCTGCCTCAACGCCGAGATCATTCGTGAGTACCCGCGGATCGTCGAGGAAACCAACAAGCGCAAGTGGGCCTTCATCGGCCATGGCATCAATAACGCGCCCGCGAACTTCTTGTCCGGTATCGATGAGAAGAAGGAGCGGGAGATCATCAGTGGCGTGCTCAAGGCCATGGAGAAAGCGATTGGCCGCAAGACCAAGGGCTGGCTGTCGCCATTCCTTACCCACACCAACAACACGCCCAACATCCTGGCGGATCTTGGTGTCGAGTACCTGTGCGACTACACGGCTGACGATCACCCGTTCCCCTTCAACGTGAAGAAGGGCAGCCTGAACTCGGTGCCCTACACCGTTGAGCTGAACGATATTCCCGCCTTCGCCAACGCCGGCGTCAGCTCGGAGGCCTTTGGCGACATGATCGTCGACCAGTTCGATGTGCTTTACGACGAGGGGGCCGACAACGCCCGCTGCATGCCGATCTGCCTGCACACCTTCTGGGTCGGGCAGCCCAACAAGTTCAAGCACCTCAAGCGGGCCTTTGCCCATATCGCCAGCCACAAAGATGTGTGGTTGACGACCGGCGATGAAGTGAACGACTGGTATCGCAAGAACCAGAAGTAGGAGCGACGTAGGAGCGGCGTAGGAGCGGCTTTAGCCGCGATATCAAATTCCTGTCTCGGCTAAAGCCGCTCCGACGGCCGCCCCGACAGGTGAATTTTTGAAGGAAGGGTAAAAAAGTGACCAAGCGAGTACAGGACGCGAAGCCGGCCCGGTCGAAGGAGGCCGACGGCTGGGTGAAGGAAAACATCGTCGAGCAGAAGAAGCGCTACGCGGCGATCGTGAAGGAGCAGGACGGATTGGCTGCCCAGCGCGAGAAGTGGGTGGAGGGCTTTCTCCAGATCATCCAGACCAAGGGCTTCAACGCGAACGGGGATACCCGGCGGGTGATCAAGCCCAGCGAGATTGCCAAGAAGCCCAAGGGCAAACACCAGGTCGTCTTTTAGCACCAGGTCGTCTTTTAGTAGAGGCGCTGAATTCGTCTCAATAATTTAAGGAGTAGTTTTCGTGGCACGACCGCATATTGAGCCCTACGTCGAGCTTGACCATCCGTTCAAGAAGTTTGGCGTATCCGGCTTTAAGGGCAGCAACTACAAGGTGCTGTCACTGGACACCGACACCGGTGCCTGCACTCTCAAGGTGCGCTTCGACGGGGGCTTCAAGCGCAAGCCGGGATTGAGCTACTCCGACATGGAGATCTTCGTCCTGAACGGGAAGATCAAGGTCGGCAAGCAGACGTGGACCGAAGGGCACTATGCCTTTATTCCCGCCGGCATGGCCGTGGGTGCCATCGAGGTTTCCCAGGGCGCCGAAGCACTGCTGATGTTCAACGACAGTGAGCCCAGCTATGTGGAGTCTGACAAGAACCACCAGCTGGCCCTCACTGACGCGTTCTCGTCAGTCAACAGCTATGAGGACAAGCCCTGGGGCGGCGGCAGCATCGTGTCGCCTTCCGTCGCCACGGGATGCCTGATCAAGCTGCTGCACTTTGATCCGCTCACGGACGCGCTCAGCTTCCTGTATTGCATGACACCGCGGTTCGCGCAGGACAACATTTCCTACCATGACAGCGCCGAGGAGTCGTATCACATCTGGGGCACGTCCTGGATGATGCAGTTCGGTGAGCTGCCCACCGGCGGCTACTTCTGGCGGCCGCCGTACATCAACCACGGCTCGTTCCGCTGCAAGTACGGCACCATTGCCTTCGGCCGTACCGATTCCGTGCTGTTCAACTACTTCCACTTCAATCCGTGGACCAACCCGGACGAGAACAAGCTGCGTGCTGCATCCACGCTCTATCGCAAGCGCCCGCAGCTTTATCAGTGGGCGGCCTCCGACGGCCACAACCACCCCCACGGGCCGCCGGACTTCGAGAACCCGGATTACCACAGCGACGCGCAGGTGCGGATGCTCCACGGTGAGCCGGTGGGCGGCAGTGTCGGGAAGAAGCGCCGCATGTAGGAGCGCCTTAAGGCGCTAAAAAAACGGCGGGCAACCATGCCCGCCGTTTCTTTTTCTGGTCGCGGCTGAAGCCGGACCTGCCGCTGCCGACGGGTTAGTCGATGATCTGGATCAGTTCCAGGCGCTCGCCGGTTTCCGGCTTGACCTCCAGGATCAAGCCCACGCCCGGTGCGTAGTACTTGTTCTCCAGTGCGTCCGGCGACAGGGGCGTGGTGTCCTCCGTAATCAGGCACGTACCCGCGCAGGAAAAGGCGGGCGTGGTAGCGGAGCCTGAAACGCTCAGCACTTCGGCCGTGTCCTCCGCGTTGCCCAGGTCGAACTCCAGGCGGTAAGTGTCTTCAACCATCGGGGCGGCCTTCATGAGGATGCCGGGTTTCGCGCCGTCAACACCGGCCTTGAACGAACCGTCCAGGCTCACAAGCTCGCCGTCCTCGAAGTCCCGTACCAGCTCGCCGCAGTACCAGACGTTGCCTTGCAGGTCCTGGGCGAACCAGTCGATGGTGTCTTCGACAACCTGCCCGTTCACCGTCACGATGTCGCTGACCACCGCGCAGGGCACGCCGCTAATCAGCTTGATGTCACCCGTCACCTTGACCGTAACGGTCTCGTCGTCGTTCTTGTAAACGAGGGTTCTGCCCGCAATGATCGGCAGGTATGGATTGGGCGCGACACTGCCGCCAATGTCGGCAGGATTCACAAATAACGACGGCTCGAACGGCGGGTCATAAGGAGCTTCGCCCAGGTCTTCGCACAGGTCACGGCGGGCGTCCTTCTGATCCAAGCATTCCTCACGGCCTTCCCTGGGGAAGCCCTTCAGGTCTGAGAGGCACTGTGCACGCTCGGTGACATCCGCGGTGTTCTTGCACTTGCCAGTGGCGATCCAGTAGTCGTCCAGAACCTCGTAGACGCAGGCGGTGTAGGCTACCGTGGCGGTGTGGCTGCAGGTCCGTTCCTTCTTTGGCTGGCTGGTTGCACTGGCCTGCTGGCCGAGCAGCGCAAGCGTCAGTCCCAGACCGATCACTAAGGTCTTCATGGCTAGTTTCTCCCGTGGGTTGTTCCGCAATTTACAGGCGGGTATATCGGCCTGTTATCACTTCGACGGGACTGGCTGCCATATCCTTCGGCCACGGCAACCTTAAGTTTAACCGCGAGGGATTTCCGGCTCCGGCCCGTCTAACTGCTATCGATGCCAAGGACGACATAGCGTGACCACGGTTATGCAACATCTCGATCTGGCGACGGCCCGGAAGATTCTCGGGGGTGATCAGGCCGCGTTTCGCCAGCTGTTCGACCAGTACTTCCCGCGCCTGTACAGGTTCGCGCTGTCCCGCCTGAACGGGGATGCCGATGCGGCCGGCGAGGTGGTGCAGCAGACTTTCTGTCGTGCTGTTGAGCATCTCGACAGTTACCGCGGAGAGGCGGCGCTCTACACCTGGTTCTGCCAGATCTGTAGCAACCTGATCATGGATCTGTTCAGGCACCGTTCTCAGGAGAACCGCCGGATCGTCTTCATTGAGGACAGCCCGGAGATCCAGGCTGTCCTGGCAGCCTTGACTGACCCGGACGGAGAACGTGGCGAAGCAGACCTTGCGCGGCGCGACGTTACGCGGCTGGTCCAGGCCACCCTGGATCACCTCCCGGAGCGCTATGGAGATGTGCTCGAATGGAAATATGTCGACGAATTGCCGGTCGCGGAGATTGCGAGTCGGCTCACCCTGAGCGTCAAAGCCGCGGAGTCACTGCTCGGGAGGGCGCGCCAGGCGTTCCGCGAGGCCCTGCTGGCGCTGGCTGGTACCGATGGCATTCCCGGTGCAACTTCGCCGGCGGGAAGGGAGAACTGAGATGAGTAGTGATCCGCGCCAGGATATGGATCTACTCGGACGGATCGTGCGTGCGGCTGGTCGCCGCGAGACGGCCCAGCCGGCGATCCGGGACCGTGTGTTCGCGGCAGCCAGTGCCACACTGCAAATCACGCTGCGGTCGCGCCGGCAGCGGACGCTGTGGCGGATGGCCGCTGCGGCCGCCGTGCTCGCCGCGGTTGGCATCGGGTTTGCGACCCTGCAGAGCGGGCAGGCCCTGCCGGTGGCGCTCAGTGACCAGTTCGTCGGCGAAGCGACTTTCCGTAGCGACGAGGGGGGCTCCTGGGCGCCGCTGGCGCGCGACCGCAGGTTGCTGGCCGGCAGTCAGCTGCGGACCGGACGGGGTGGTCGGGTGGGTCTCATTCTCGCGCAGGGCGCGTCGCTGCGGCTCGATGAACTGACGGACGTGCGCCTCTTAAGCCCGAGTCGCGTCGAGATACTCGCCGGCACCGTCTATGTGGACTCCCGCGCCACCCACTCCAGCAGGGAGCTGAGCGGCATGTTTTCGATATCGGGCGCACGCGCCACCAGCTGCACCCAATCCCAGGAGGCGTCATTCGCGGCAATACCCGCGCGTTGCACGCCGCCGGTTGGTGAAACCAGG
>JBBQJK010000018.1:0-12441 GCA_038325835.1 Gammaproteobacteria bacterium | reverse complement strand
GGCACTGTAGTCGTAGTGCTGGCCTTCCGGCCGGGGCGGGGTGCCGGTCTCCGGGTTCTCCTGGAACTCCTCGAGCCAGCCGTTGGCAACTTCGAGGTCGAGGCCGGCGGTGACCCGCGTAGGGCCCAGCGTCGCGTAGTTGAGCACTGTCACGCCGCCACTGGTCTGGCCGTTCTTCTCCACGGGCTGGCCCGGCAGGAAGTGCTGGAGAAAGTCCATGTCCGAGCGGCGCAGGAACGCGAGCACCTCCCAGCTGCTGCCGACCTCGTCGGCCGCGGGCTGCCAGCGCGCGAGCAACCGCTGACTGTTCGCGTTCCGGTAGGACTCCGGATTTTCATTGGTCACGCGGAGCGCCTCGTCCTCATAGGTGTCCTTCCCCACGATGAAGCCGGCGGTGTTCTGGTTGAGGAGATTGCCGCTGAACCCGAGTTCCAGGCGCCCCGCGGCCAGGTTGTTCGCGTACTTCAGGAAGCCCTTCGCCTGCCTGTAGTCCGACTCGTCGCGAAAGCCGCCGTCGTGGTCGAAGAGCAGGCCGCCAACCAGTCCGGCGTCGTCGCCGGTCCCGCCCGGGAAGTTCCCGAGAACCATCCCCCGGTAGTAGTCGTCCGGTCCCGTCTCGCCGCTCACGGCCAGTTCCCGGTCGCCTGGCTCCGGCAAGAGCACGTTGATCGTGCCATGCACGGCATTGGAGCCGTAGAGCGCGGAGGCGGGCCCGCGGATCACCTCCACGGCCACAGCCTGTTCCGAGGGCAGTTCGAACAGTTCGTTGACGTTGCAGAAGCCCGTCGGGCGGGAGGCGACGCCGTCTTCCAGGATCAGGAAGCTGCCGCAGGAGCCCGGGCCCGTGAGCACCGGCGAGCGAATGGCCGTGAGGTGTTCCTGGCCGCTGCCCCGGGAGATCCAGGTGCCGGGGATCTGCGTGCCGAGTTCGTGAATGTGGGCCGCATTCAGCAGCGCAATGGCCTCGCTGCCGATCCGGGTCGTATTCCCGGCCAGGTCGAGAGCGGGCACGGGATAACGGGCTGCCGTGACGACGATCTCTTCCGGGAGGTCACCCGCTGCCGCGGCAGCCGCGCTGCCGACGGCGAGCAGGGCCAGCGCGGCGAACCCCACGGCGCTACGAAGGGCGCTTCGAAGGGCGCTACGAAGAGCGCAACGCGCTGGGGACTTCACGACGAGAGGCAATTCGCTAACGTTCGATGGGCGCGAGGCGGATGCTGGGCGTGTCGCCGATACGACTGAAGGCATGACGCTTGCCCAATTCCTCCAGGGCGGCGTCCCGTTCGGCCCGGGAGGCGTACCAGTGTTCCTTGTGCCAGGCGTTACCCAGCAGGCTCCGCATCGGATCACTGGCGGACATCGTTACCCGGACCCCGAACTTCAGGTCCCGGGCCTGCGGTGGCGTGGTGCGGAGATTGTGGCTGTTGCTGAGTTCCATGGTGGTACCGGGATGCGCAGGAGGGCCCGTAGGAGCGCCTTTAGGCGCGATTCGCTAATGATCGCGCCTAAAGGCGCTCCTACACGGGCCTTCCTATGGGCGCTGCTACAACATCAGAAGGTGGTCTCGGGTGCGGGAGCAGCACCGTCCTCGATCGCGTAGGTCTTGCTTTCAGCGCTGGCCGCCGGGGCAGTGGCCGGAGCCGGCGCCTGGCTGGCCAGGGCGGAATTCTTCCAGTTGACCTGCGGAGCCATCGTCGCCAGGGTGGCCAGCAGGGGCTGGGCGCCGGCCGGCGTGGCCAGCGTCGGGTCCGTGAAGATGCGCGTGGCGTCGCCATTGGCAGTGCTGCCGTACCACTCTGCGTTCGCCAACTTGTCGATTGAAATCACGCCACCGTCCACCGCGAAGCCGATAAAGGCCCCGCGGCTCCGGGCGTAGGAGTAGATCTCGGACTTGAACTCCCCGTCAGTCATGGCTTGCGCCGTGCGGCCCACCGGACCTGCGGACGCAGAGGCACTGCCACCGAGGGTGAATTTGCCCTGGGCGATGTTGTCGATGCCCTTCGGGCTCCGGAACACCAGCACCAGGTCGGCACCCTGCCCGCCGAACTGCCAGCCCAGGCTGACGTTGCCAAGCTTGATAAAGGCGGGATTGCTCCACTTGCCGTCAGCCTGCCGGACCATCAGCACTCCCTTGCCGTAGCTGCCGCCCACAAAGAAGGCGCCCTTGACGACATTGGGTAGCACCGCCACGGCGTGGGCGCTGTTCAGGAGATTGGGGGGAATGGCCTGCTCAGGTATGCGCTGCAGTTCCTGCAAAACGTCATTGGCGGACGCCACGCGCTGGTTGAGATCGTCGCTGGCCTGGACGACGCCCGGGACCGTGAGGATCAGCAGCATGAGGGTCCCCACGAGGGACAACAGGGTGGTCTGGGAAAATCCGGATACGAAGCGCGTCATGGTCTCCTCCTTAAGTAACCGCTTGCCCGCAGCCTTTCTTGGTGAGACCTTGCCGAGCGCCTATAGTCCTTCAGTGACGGTAATCTACAGTGAATCAGGTGCTTAAGTAAACGTCCTGAGCGCCCCGGTAGCTGCTGTGAAAGTCTGCGGCAGAGGAGCCACCCACGTTCAGGTTCCGGAGCAGGCCATCCTTCAGCGCATAGATCCAGCCGTGGACGGTCACGTCCTGGCCCCGGTCCCAGGCGTCCTGGATTACCGTGGTCTGGCAGACGTTGGCCACCTGCTCCAGAACGTTCAGTTCGCAGAGCCGGTTCACCTTCTCCGTGGCGGCGCCGGCCCCGCTCAGGGCGACGGCGTACTTCTGGGCCACATCCTGCACGTGCCGGAGCCAGTTATCGACCAGCCCCATCCGCTCGTTCTGGTACGCGGCCCGCACGCCACCGCAGCCATAGTGCCCGCAGACAATGACGTGTCTGATCTTCAGCACGTCCACGGCGAACTGCAGGACGGAAAGGCAGTTCAGATCGGCATGGACGACCACATTGGCGACGTTCCGGTGCACGAACACCTCGCCGGGCAGGAGCCCGACGATCTGGTTGGCGGGCACCCGGCTGTCGGAACAGCCGATCCAGAGGTACTCGGGACCTTGCTGGGCCGCCAGCTTGGAGAAGAACTCAGGATCCTGCAGCCGAATACCTTCGGACCAGGTGCGGTTGTTGTCGAGGAGCTGCTGGAGAGTGCTGTTCATCGGCGAAAGCTTGCCGGATGACCCGCAGGTTTGCCAGCCGGCGCCACCCGCAAGGCGCCGTAAAGCCGCCGCTTCAGGGCGTGTTCAGCCGGACGGGCTGATAGTGCATTCGCCATTGCCACGGCCCGACCGACCCTCGACAATGCCCCCTGTGCCGACCCTCATCCCTCAGTGCGCTCCCCGCGTTTGCCTGGCCTTGCTCCTGGTCGTCGGGTTATCCGGCACGGCGGCCCGCGCTCAGGAATTGCTCGTGCGGACGGAAATGTCCGAGGATTCCGCTGTGGCCATGGTCCGTGAGCAGACCGAGGGCAAGGTCGTCCGGGTTGACCGCAAGGTTGAGGGTGGTGCTGTGGTTTATCGTATTCGTGTTCTCTCGCCGGATGGACGTGTCCGCGAGTTCCGGGTGGACGCCGCCACCGGTTCCCTGCGCTGAGCTGCACCCGTGCGCCTCCTGATAGTTGAAGACGACACTGCACTCCGCCAGTCACTGGCCGGCAGCCTGCGGGCCGCGGGCTTCGCCGTGGACGAAGCCGCCACGGCGGCGGAGGGGGAGTACTTTGCCGCTGAATTCGCCGTCCAGCTCGCGATCGTGGACCTGGGGCTGCCAGACCGCTCTGGCGTCGAGCTGGTCACCCGTCTCCGGGCCGGCGGGTCCGAGTTTCCCATCCTGATCCTGACGGCTCGGGATCACTGGCAGGACAAGGTCAACGGGCTTAATGCCGGCGCTGACGATTACGTGGTGAAGCCCTTTAACCTGGACGAGCTCAAGGCGCGCATCAGTGCGTTGCTGCGCCGGTCTGCAGGCCAGGCGCAGCCGATCCTGCGTGCCGGTCCGCTGGAGATGAACACCCACGCCCGTGAGGTCCGCGTGCAGGACCGGGTGGTGCCGCTCACCGCCTACGAGTATCGCCTGCTGGAGTTGCTGGTGATGCGCGCCGGCCGGGTGGTGAGCAAGCAGGAGCTGACCGACCAACTCTACGACCAGGACCTGGAGCGGGACAGCAACGTGGTCGAGGTGCTGCTGACCCGGCTCCGGAAGAAGCTCGACCCCGACCGTTCCCTGGGACTCATTGAAACGCTGCGCGGTCAGGGCTATCGCCTGCCCCGTGCGCCGGAAGCTGACTAAGGCGGGGCCACATGGCTCGCCGGCGGAGTTCCCTCAGCACGCGTCTGCTGGTCATCACGGCGGTGATGCTGGTGGCTGCCTTTGGTATCACCATCGTGGTGCTCGATCTGGTCTTCAAGCGCAGCGCTGAGGAGGCGCTGGTGGACCAGCTGGAGACGCAGGTGACCGCGCTGATCGGCGCCGTGGAGCCCGACGAGTCCGGCAATCTCATGATTCCGCAGCGGCTTCTGGAGCCGCGCCTGGGTAACCCCGGGTCTGGCCTCTACGCAGAGATTCTCGATGCATCCGGCCTGCCCCTCTGGCGCTCCCCGTCAGCGGTGGGCGTGGATCTGGCGACCGGCGCGACGCTCAATGCGGGTCAGCGCACCCTGACGCGGCGCGACCTCGCTGACGGGACCCGAGCCCTGATGCTCGGCGTGGCGATCAACTGGGAGCTGGGACCGACGGCCACGCCGGCTTTTCAGGTCTTTACGGCGGCCGACCTCGCCGCGTCGGAGCGCCAGCTGGGCCAGTTTCGCCGGCAGCTGCTCGGCTGGTTCTCGGGCGTCATGCTGGTCTTGCTGGCCGCGCTCTGGCTGGCCATTCGCTTCGGCCTCCAGCCGCTCCGCCGGATGTCCGGCGAGATTGCCGAGATCGAGAAGGGTGGCCGGGATGCCCTCAGCGAGGAGTATCCCCGGGAGCTCGAGGGCGTCGGACGTGGCTTCAATACCCTCCTGCGCTCAGAGCGCCAGCGCATGGAACGCTACCGGACGACCATGGACGACCTCGCGCACAGCCTGAAGACGCCGCTGGCCGTGGTGCGCAACGAAGTCGAGGCGGTCCTGCCGGATCGGGCCACGCTGCAGGCGCAGGTTGATCGCATGCAGAGCGTGATCGACTACCAGTTGAAGCGGGCCGCAGCGATGGGCCCCAGAAGTCTGGCTGCCAGGCCGGTCGCGCTGGCGCCCATACTCGCCGAGCTCAAGGCGAGTCTGCGGAAGATCCATCGCGACAAGCCGGTGAACTGCTCACTGCAGGTTCCCGACGGGTCAAGCTATCCCGCCGAGCAGGGCGACCTCTACGAGATCCTCGGCAATCTGCTGGATAACGCCTGGAAGTGGTGCCGGAGCGAGATCGTCGTTACGGTGCAGACCGGGGCGGGCCTTGAAGTGGTGGTCGCTGATGACGGCCCCGGAATTCCTGACGACCAGACCGAGACTGTCCTCGATCGCGGCAGGCGTGCTGACCAGCGCGGCGATGTGCCGGGCCAGGGCATCGGTCTTGCCGTTGTCCGGGAGATCGTCGGCTTGTACGGTGGCTCTGTCCGCATCGGTCGCAGCCCCCTGGGTGGCGCTGAAATCATGGTCCACCTCCCAAAAGGTACCGGACCTTAGTTATTCAAGTTGTTTAGTTATTGGCCACAATAACTAAACAACTTGAATAACTAAGGTCCGGTACCTTTTCAGAAGCCGGGGGGGCGCTGGCTTTCTTCGTACATCTTGGTGAGGAAGGTCCGCACGGCGGGCTCTGCCTCTTCCCGTGTCATCAGTCGCTGCTCCGCGAGCAGCCTGGCCATGTCCGCCACCGACCGGCGGCCGTCTATCAGCCCCATGATGAAGCCGTAAATCCGGGTCGTCATGGCCTGCAGCTGGAAGGCCGGCAGCAGCGGGACGGGCTGTGTCCCAGCCACAAGCCAGTCGGGCAGCGAGCGGTGACGGGCCGGTTTGGGCACGGCCTGGTCCTTAGAGGCGCCGATGGTCACCACCAGCTCCCGCCGACCGTGCCGGCTCGCCGGCGAGCACATATAAGGGATCTCATCCTCCCGAACGTCGGGCGGCGCGAAACCGCTATCCATCACGATGGCGAGCACCTCCTCCAGACTGTAGCGGGCGGCAGCCTCCGGCTGACTGAAGGCCAGGGAGCCGAAGCAGATCCAGCGGCCGCCGGGCTTGAGCAGCCCGTTTACCCGGGCCGCGACAGAGCGGAAGTCTTCGGGAAGGATATCGACAACCCAGGGCGTCACCACCACATCGATGCTCCCGGCGAGCACCGGCGGCCGGAGCACATCGCCGAGAACCAGATGAAAGCCCTCGCGGACCGGCTCGGGAGCAACCAGCGTCCGTAATACCGCGTGATCGCCGATGGACCGGGGTGCCAGCGGAAACTCCCAGAGCTGCGCGCCCGTGCCGTCGACGGCACGGGAGGCGACCAGTGCCAGTAGCGGATTGAAATCCAGGGCGATGGTGCTCGCGGGCCGGACCTGCTCGTGGAGGTCATAGGCGAGGCGGCCGGCGCCCGAGCCCATCACGAGGATGCTGGACGGGGCGCCCCCCGCGCCTAACGCCCCGCTAACCAGCTTCAGCGACTCCGCATTCTCTGTCTCTCCCCAGGACCAGTCCCGGTGGATATTCGTGTAGTAAGTGGTCAGCCCCTGGTCTGCAGGCAGGCGCGTCTGCAAGGCCAGGTGCGTGGCCAGAGCCAGCTGGGACTGGTGGAGCGCCAGTGGTGACAACAGTTCCCCGAGCCGCCGCGCCTGGTCAACGCAGGCCCCCTGAAGCTGAACCAGGCGTTCGCGGGTCAGCGGTCGCAACCGCGGATTCTGCAGTTCAAGCTGGAGGCTCCCGGCATCCCTGACGAGCTTTTCGAGCGCGAACTGCAGACGCTGCCGCCATTCTGCGAGCGTCGCTCCCGGCTCCGGAAACAGGCAGGGCACCCCATCGAGGAGCGGAAACGTCAGGCCGCAGCCGCTGCAGCCAAAGCTCGAATCCGCATACTGGCGGAGGGCGTGTTCACACCGGGGGCAGGCAAGGATGGCAACCAGGTCGGGCGAGAGCATGCCCCAATTATGGCATTGCCCGCCCGAAAGGAGCGCCTGCGGGACCCGTCAGATCGTCCCGTTGACGATGGGCACGAACGCCGTCAGTGAGTCCCGCAGCGTCGGCGAGCCGAGACCATTGTTGGGGAACAGCGTGGTGAAGTTGCCCTGTTCGCCGTGCAGCGCCATGTAATTCAGCAGCACGGTCTCCACCAGCAGGTTGACGTTGTTGGCTGCCGGCGTGGCCCCCGTCTCCACGGATCCATCCCCGCGGAAGTAGCCAAGTTGCTGATGCCTGGCCTGCTGTTCCGGTGTGCCGCCCATGAGCGTTGCCCGACCGCCGGGGTTGTAGACCAGGAAAAACGAGGCAGCGGTCGACTGGTTGTCGCTGGTCCACTCACCCTTGCCCCGACCGTCCACGGAGTTGTCGACGGCACCGTCGCTGGACAGGGAGCCGTCACTGAACACGTACATCATCAAGGGCACACCGAGCCGGGCGGCGTACTCCAGGCAGGCGCCCATGCAGCGGCCGGCGCGGAAGTCCTTCACTTCGCCCTCAGCCCGGCGGCCGCCGTGGTAGTCGTACCCGCCCATCGTGATGGTGCCGGCTCCGGCGAAGCCGTTGATCACGAGCTTCATCACCGCCGCAGTTTTCCTGAACTCGTCGTCGCTGTCGTACTCGGCCTGGGTGAAGATGCCGGTCGGCCCCACGATCTCCGGGTCGATGGATGGATTCAGGCTCGACGGGTTACCGAACCGGTCGGCGATGTCCGCAGACTTCACATAGCCGCAGTTAACCAGGTCCTTGATGACGTCATCCTGCGTGACAGTCAGTTTGGTGCTGACCCGCTGCAGCTTCATGTCGCTGACCCGCTGGATCGATTCCAGCACCTTCACGGCGTCGGCCTGGCTGAGCAGGCCGACGAGGGCGCCGGTATCCACCAGGCCGGTCACGTCGCTGGGCCGATCCACCTTGGTGGGCCGGTCCTCGGCGTTGATCATCATGACCGGCGCCATGGAATTGCCGCCGGAGTCGGAGTTGCGTGACCCGATCAGGCCCAGCAGTGACCCGTTCGCGCCGGCGCGGGCAATGCCGTACATGGGGTTGTGGGGGTTATTGCCGGTGTCGTTCTCCGAGCGGGCCGGAATGACAGCGCCGTTGATGCTGGCGGAGGTGCCCGGGGCCACGTTGGTCAGCATGCCGCGCAGGAAGGCGCTGTCGCTGTGAAACGCCAGGCCCATGGTCTGGTCGATATGGTCCTGCTGGGTGATCGCACTGACGACGGGGGGAATCATGTCCCCGGGCAGGCCCAGCTTGTTGTAGCCGTTGGTCGTCAGAAAATCGAGCTGGCCGCCCGCGCCACCGACGAGCACGTTGGAGCCCGCCATGTTAGCGCCGCCCGCCAGGTCGAAGCAGATGAACGGAATTTTGCCGGCACCCTGGGTGGCAATGCCGCACTCGAGTTTCAGTGCCTCCAGGTCCCCGGCGAGCGCGGCATAAGCCGAACGGGGATTGGCAAAGAGGCTGAAAACCCCTGCCCCGACCACTGCGGCACCACCAGCCCTGAAGCCCTGGGAGATCAGCTGCCGCCGGGTGACCGGCCGCGGATGATCGGGGTGCCGCTGCGGCTCGAAGTAGTTACGGGTCTTGCGGTTGCGTGCCATGTTCTATGCCTCAAAGATCGCGCCTTAAGGCGCTCCTACTGAACCAGGGTGACTGCACTGCCGATGGTGGCGGCGCAGGCTGCCTTCACGATGGTCTTGGTCCGGTCTGCGGCGCAGGAGCCGCCGCAGGACGCCAGGTCCGTCGTCAGGGTGTCGAGTTCGAACCGCACTGCTGCCTCGTTGGGCTGGCTCTGCAGGTTCGTGCCCATGGCGCGGGTCAGCAGCGGGACGAAGATCGAATCCCGCTCCGGTGCCGTGTCGAAGGCGCTGGTCGCCGGCGCGGCGAAGTTGAAGCTGCCCCAGAAGTTGGTGCGCAGGGTGTTGTCCTCAACCAGCGCGTTGCAGTACTCGATGGCCAGCTGGGCAATGCCCACCTGGTGCGAGGCCAGCACCGCGGACATGTCCACGATGGCGGGCAACTGCTGCCGGACCAGCGCGAAGGTGGCCTTGACCGCCGGCTGGTTGGGCGACACCCCGGTGATCGTGGCCATCGTGGCGTTGATCTCGTCGAAGGTCTTCACACCGATATCGGCTACCGGGGGGCTGTCGACGGGCGGTGGCGGCGTGAGCGGCGCCGGCTCGGTCACCACATTGGTGCTGCTGCCCAGGACCTCAAAGGTCAGGAAGAACTCATCCTGGTCCGGGCCCTTCTCCAGCGGCATCACCGTGCCCAGGCTCGACAACACCTGGCCCACACCGGCCGTGTAGCCGTTCGCCACACTGACCGCCGTATCCAGGTTCCGATAGGCCTGGCTGATGGGCTCCACGACGCCGTTCAGGCCAATACGCAGCCCCTTGAGCGGTATCGGACTCGACGGCGTCCAGGCCGGATCCAGGCTGATGAAGGTGGGCCGGTTGAACAGGTAGCTGTAGCTGTCGAACTGGCTGACTTCGAAGAGCACGTAGCTTGAGGGGGTGCCTGAGTGGGTGCTCACGTCGAAGAGCAGGAAGAACTTCTCACCGACGCCGGCGTCGAAATTCTGCTGCACCTGTGGTGCCGTGAGTGCCCGGTTGTGGATGGCGGCAAGCCGTAGCACGCCCTGCCACTGCCGGTCGCCCGACGGCTCGTTACCCAGGACCAGCGCGAAGGTGTCGTCCCAGTCGCCCAGCGTGCCGCCGGTGGCCGGATCCGCGTCCTCGGTGTACACGCCGTTCACATAGATGCGGCGCCCGGCGACGGGGTCGTAGGTCAGAACCACGTGCTGGAGCGTCGCCTGGGCATCCTCATCCTCGTCGAGGGTCTGCAGCAGTGGCGAGCCGTTGGCGTCCGACGTGCTGCTGCGATTGAAGAAGTCGTAGCTGTAGAGCGTCTGCCCCAGCGTGAAGTTGCGCAGGGTGGAGCCGGCGGAGTAGGTGACGATCCGGGCCTCCTCCTGGTTCACGTTGGCAGGCGCGGCCCAAGCCTCAATGCTGTACTGGCCCGTCGCCGTAATCAGGTCATGCAGCTTGCGGCTCGCCGTGGTCGAGCCCTGGGCCCGGCCGCTGCGGATGTTGATACCCCAGCCGCCTACCCAGGCGATGTCTCCCGTCAGCGTCAGGTTGATGGCCGGCTGCACACCGCTGGTGTCGAACGCGGTGGTGCCGCTGCCTTCCTTGAATTCCCAGAGGGCAACCTGACCGGCCTCGTAGCGGCTGCCGCCGCTCGCCACCGTCCCGTCGTACATCGACAGCGCCTTGCTGATCACCAGGGCGGGATCCACCGACGTGACGGCGATCTGCCCGGCATAAGCCTGGATCGCGTCCTCCATCTCCTGGGAGTTTGCTGCGCAGTTGTCCCAGCAGTTGTGGAATTCATTGCGCAGGCGCAACACCAGGCGGGAGTTTGCCGGGTCGTCCAGATCGATCTTCGTCTTGACGGCCGCGTAGGCGCTTTCCAGATCGTCATCCGCAAAGAACGGCGACTGCTGGGTGGCCGAGGTCGAGCTGTGGCAGCCCGCGCAGTATTCCGTGACCAGCGGATAGACCGTGGCCGCAAAACCTGCGGAGTCAACGGGGAAATTCCGGCTCTGACCCACGTTCTTGCTGGGTGGCGCTACCAGCTGAATGGTCTTCGTTCCGCCACTGGCGGTTCCGGCAATCCAGTTCTCGACCCAGGTCTGCAACGTCGTCGTGCAGGCCTGAATGGCGGCCTGGTTGCTGCCCAGCCAGCAGTTGTGGCCGCTCGCCATCTTCTGCACGATCTGCGAGCTGGTAGGGTCGGTACGGTTGATCAGCTGGTCGGCCGCTGCCCAGGCCAGGTTCACATCATCCTCACGAGCGAAGAGGGGGGTCTGTGTTGTGCCGTGGCACCCGGCGCAGTTGGCCACCCCGCCGTTGCGGACGTTGGTCCAGAAGGCGTTCTGGAAGTTCAGGATGTCGGCCGTCTGGGCCGGCGGGCCACTGTAGGTGACGGGCGGCGGAAGAATGTTTGGCGACAGGCGCTCCGTGCCCGCACCGCCCCCGCAGGCGGCGAGGACTGAGGCGGCACCGGCCACTGCCAACACCCGTAGGAGCGCCTTGAGGCGCGACCCGGACGTTGATTGACTGGTTGTCGCGGCTAAAGCCGCTCCTACAGCCGTTGCTACAGGCGATGTTACTGCTTTCACGTTCCCAAGCCTCCGTTCAGTCGCCCATGCAGTACGCAGCGGAATCGGCAAAGACCTGCTTGAGTCTGTAGCCACCGGACCGGAACGAACTGACCATCGAGTCGATCTGCGTGCGGTCGGTGCCATCCACCGGCGACCTCAGGCACACATTGCGAAACACTTTTTCCACCTGGCACCGCGCAAAGGCCGTGCTGTTGGCCAGTTCCTGCCCCATGGTCTTGGCCCCGACGCCGCTGCCAGCCAGCTGGGTATCCCAGCCCAGGGCGGCGTTCTGGCCGGCCCGCCAGTAGTTGCTCCAGTGATCGTCAGGGGTGCGATAGCCGTACTGAAACGTGGTGTCGTTGTTGAAGTACTTAGGCTGGACGACGCCCTGGGTGTATTGAATGCGGCCTTGGGTCGGGTCAAAGCTGTAGTAGGCGAAGGCCTGGGCCAGCGGGTCAATGCCGCTGTGACAGCCGATACAGCCGTTGAGGAAAAGCCGGCTGACGCCACCGGGGCTGCGGGAGACGTCCTGGCGGATCCGGTCGGGGGCCCGGCTGTTGTCCTGGACCTGTTCCATGTCCCGGCAGAGGTGATTGAGTAACGTGAAGCGGAACATGGCCCGATTGGTTCCAGCGATGAAGAAGGCCTCGGCGGCGGCGCGCGTGGTCATGACGCCCGCGGCAGCGGAATCCGGCAAACCGCTCGTTGCCGTCTGGGTGGCGGCCACCAGCTGGGTCTTCAGGTTTGCGTTCTGGTCCTCGAGGGCCTGGTAGTTGTCATTGCTGGTCGGCGAGTAGGCGGGAATGCCACTGCCCGTGCCCACGTAGACCAGGTTCGCCGAGAGGAGGGTGTTGAAGGGAACGTCGTCCCGGACCATGCCGATGACTGTCGCCGTGTAGTCATTCAGCGGCACGAAGACGCTCTGGTCCCGGTTGGTCCAGGGTGCGGCGAAGTTCTTCAGCGTCACGCTATAGAAGCTGCTGTTGTCCATCGCGGTGAAGGCAGCGTCTGTGGCCCTGTTGCCGGCGACATCTGCCTCCATGTCGGCGAGAACAGCCCCGGAGGGTGGAACACCCGCCAGCCGTTCGTGAATACGCCGGGCCTGTTCGCGCGGCCCAGCATGAGCTGTGGCACTCGCCAGCAG
>JBBQJK010000017.1:0-12545 GCA_038325835.1 Gammaproteobacteria bacterium | reverse complement strand
TAGAGGAACTGCTGCCCAACTGGCGCACCTGGTACCCCAACCTGTTTGAGGCGGCCGTGGACCTCGGCATTCTCCGGGCGCGGGTCTGCGATCCCTCGGAGCTGTTGCTGCATCGCCGCCACGAGGGCGTGCGCCAGGCAGCCGCTCAGGCCCACCGGGAAAAGTGGAACGCGGAAGGCGAACCAGAAGAGTAGGAGCGCCTTCAGGCGCGATTCCCTACTCGGTGTCGCGCCCAAAGGCGCTCCTACTTTGCGTCCAGGGCGTAGATGAGCATCAGGATGCCCTCGGCTGCCAGCTCCTCGCCGGCACAATGCATGCCCGCCCGTTCCACCACCCGCAGCGAGGCGTGATTCTCCGGCCGGATGGTTGCCACGAGTCGCGGCAGCCCGCAGGTCTCGAAACCGAAGTGCAGCAGCGCTGGCACCAGCTCCCTGGCGAGCCCCTGCCGCCACCACTGGGGCCGCAGGGCATAGATGATCTCCGGATCGGCGCGCCGGCGGGCGGTGACGATGCCGCAGTAGCCCGCCATCACCGGATCCCCGTCCGCGTATACCGCTGACGCCCCATAGCCCCGGGTGGCGTAGTCCACCAGGGATTCTTCAATCCACCGGGCGCAGCGCGCCGGGCTGAGGACCATGCCGTCGCCCACGTAACGCATGGTGCGCCCGTCACCGCAGATTCCGTGCAGCGCCGCGGCATCAACCGCGGTGAAGTGTCGCACCCGGAGTCGTGGAGTGGTCAGCACGACAGTCATGGATTGAGAACGCCCCAGGAAAGTTGCTAGATTGGCCCGCGTTTGGCCAGGGTCCGCCGATTGAAACATCAAAATTCGTTCCGCGCTGCACTGCTGCGGGGTCTCTCCCTGCCGGCGGCACTAGTACTGGCACTGGCAAGCACGACCATCAGAGCCGAAGACTCTGCCAGCGGTATCACCTTCGACGCCGTCTACACCGGGGAGGGGGCCCGCAATGCGTCCGGGGGCCTCCGGACCGGTGGCACCTATCTGGACAACCTGGATCTTTCACTCTCCGCTGACCGAGGCAGCATCTTTGGCCTTCCCGGGCTTTCGGGGCTCCTCTACGGGCTCCACAACAGCAGCAATGATTTCAACGAGAAGTACGTTGGCGATGCGCAGATCGCCAGCAACATCGATGGCGCCAGCGGCTGGCGTCTGTATGAAGCCTGGCTGGACTGGGCTCCCGGGGAATCCGGCGCGTTCTCCGCGCGCTTCGGCCTCTACGACGTGAACACCGAATTCGACGTGACCGAGACCGCCGGCCTGTTTCTGAACGGGGCCCATGGCATGGGTACGGACTTCGGCCAGACGGGCGAGAACGGGCCGTCCATTTATCCCATCACCTCCCTCGCCCTCCGCCTGAAGATCACGGGGGCCACCGGCGCCTACGGCCAGCTGGTTGTGGCTGACGGGGTCCCCGGCGATCCGGACGACCCGAGCCGCCAAAAGATCGATCTCTCCAGTGACGACGGCGCCCTCCTGATCGCGGAAGGCGGCGTGAGTGTCGGGGCGTGGCGCAAGCTCGCCATTGGCCTCTGGCGGTACACGGCCAACTTCGACGAACTGACCGGGACCGAACCCTCCGGGGCTCCCGCCACCAGCAACGGCAACCAGGGGTGGTACGCGATCGCCGACCGGACCCTCTGGACCGGCGACGGCCGCACTCTCGCGGGCTTCCTGCGCATCGGCCAGGCGGAGGACACCTTCAATACCTTCGACGGCTATCTGGGCGCAGGAGTCAGCCTTACGGGCTTCTGGCCGGCGCGCCCCGCTGACCTGCTGGGCCTCGGCGTGGCCAACGCCTTCACCGGCAACGACTACCAGGACGCGCAGACCTTGGCGGGTTTGAGTGCTGACAGCGAGGAAACCACCATCGAGCTGACCTATCGCACCCCGATCACAGACTGGCTGACCCTCCAGCCGGATGTCCAGTACATCATCAACCCGGGCGTCGACCCGGGGCGCGACAATGCCCTGATCATCCTGCTGCGCTTTGAGTTGAGTTTTTCGAGGCCGCTAACCGGCGGTTAGTCTCGTATCCTTTGGAATGTGCCGGCCTTCGCCCAGCTCGAGATCCAGCCCGTGATCCCGATCACGCTCAATGAGGACTGGAACGTCATCTCCCGGACGATCCTGCCGATTACCTATCAGGACGATGTTTTCCCCGGAACGGTGACCAATGATCGGCTGGGCGCCAGCCGGTGGGGCGTCGGCAGCTGCTGGCCGCTGATGGTGGTGGTGGCACTGAGTGAACGGACAAATCGCGTTTGCGCGATTTAGTATCTCGTGTTCGGTGTTTTTGTGTCGTTAGCGTGGAGGCCGGTCGTCGATCGATCTCTGACCTCAAGCCCAGGCCTAGCTTTTGCCGCCGGCAAAAAATAGTATCGTGCAGCATCGACGCCCAAAAGGGTCCGAAGACGCATCAGGGAGCCGGTCGCTTGCCAGGAGCCAATCAGCTATCGACTATTGCCGGGCTTCTCGCCTGTCCCTGGTGCACGGGCGCACTCACCGTCGGGAGCACCGAACTTACCTGCCAGGCCTGCGCCCGGGTCTATCCCGTCCAGCAGGGCATCGCGCTTCTGGCCCGGATCGGCACCCCGGAAGAGCCCCGGGTCCAGGGACCCGCGCCCACGAGCCTTTCCTATCAGCAGCAGTACGAGGACGTGACCGAGGCCGCCAAATACAATGAGGGCTACAAGAAGCTCTCCAAAATGATCAACACGACCCGGGAACACAGTGTCCTCAACCGACTGCTCCGGGCCCAGCCCCGCTCCGCTACCCTCCTCGACCTCCCGGCGGGTGGCGGTCGGTTGAGTCCTGCGCTCGAGCAGCACACTGATCTGCTCATCGAATCCGACGCGGCACTGGGCCAGCTGCTCTACGGCGCCGCGGATCCCGCACTGAAGAAGACTGCCGTGCGCATGACGGCCTCGGCCTTTCACATCCCACTGAAGTCCGGGGCGGTGGATGCCACCGTCTGCTGCCGGCTCTCCCACCACCTGCCGACGACCGCCGAGCGGGAACGGCTGGTTGCCGAGTTGCTGCGGGTGTCGAAACGCTTTGTCATCATGACCTTCTTCGATCACGACTCCCACAAGAACCGCCGGCGGCTGACACTCGGCAAGCCGTCGAAGCTGACGATGACCATCAGTCAGGTGGCCGAACTGGCCCATCGGGGCGGCGCGGAACTGGTCGCACAACCGGCGATGTTTCCCTTTTTTTCCGGGCACCGGTACGCCGTCATGGTGAAGCGGAAAGCCGGTTGACCGGAGCCGCGCGGTTGCGCGCCTACGCGCTCGACCCCCTGATGTTTGCTCATGCTGCCACGCTGTTTCGTGCGCCGCCCTCGCCCGCCGCCGGCGCCCTGATCAAAAGCGAGCCCGAGACTGTCATCTGGGCCCAGGACGTCGGCGCGGAACGCCGCGCCATCCTGAAGATGTACCGGCACCGGGGACCCATCACAACCTGGCGGGAACGCACCTTCCGCTTCCGGGTACAGCGGGAATTCGAGGCGCTCAGTCACCTGCAGAGTCGGGGAATTCCCTGCAGCGAGCCTTTGGCCTGGGCAGAAGGCCGCTCGGCGGAGCACGGGCGCTTCGAAATTCTGGCCACCTGGGAAGTGGCGGAGGCTCGGTCCCTCAGAACACTGGCCGCCAGCGCGAAGGCGGACAACAAGCGCTGGGATCTCTCGTCCCTCTATCGGGATTTGCGCCGGATGCACGAGAGCGGCCTGTTTCACGGGGTCCTGCACCTGCGCAACGTGCTGGCAGGTCGTGATAACGCGGGTGAATGGGCCTTCTATCTCATCGACACGCCGGGAGCCATGCTCTACCCCCGCAGTATCGTGGGCACGAGCATGGCGCGGTTCGACCTGCTGCTGCTGTCCTCCCAGGCCGTCCGGCACCTGGAGTTGCCCGAAGCGCAGATCCCGCTGGAGGCTTACGGCACCGATGCGCCGGCGCTCCGCCCCCATCTCGCCGGATTTCACCCCACCCGCTTTGATCGCCAGCGCATCAAGGCCGAGGCCGCGCTTCGGCTGCTGATGGCGAGGCGCGGGGTGCCCCGGTTGCGCAGCACCTACCGGCAGATCAACGCCTAGGGATTCCCCTCGTTCAGGTCCGACCCGGCCGCCCGGTCACCTGGAACCTACTGCCGGAACCCGGGGAGCGCTACTGCCCGTCTTCGGCAAAGCAGCCGCTGCCGCCAATCTCGCAGATGACCACGTAGGACTTGCGCTGGTCACAGCCCGCCACCCCAACGGTGTACTGGACGCGTTCCATGCCGCTCACAAGCGGGCCCCGGATGACGCGTTCCATTTTTTCCTGGGACAGGACCGTCCCGCTAGCCGCCGGACAGTTCAACTCGAACTTACCCCGGGAGAGAGCCGTCTGGATCGCCATACCCTGCTGATTGGCCAGCACTTCCTGATCGCTGGCACACCCGGCGACCGTCAGCGCCAACAGGCACCCCCCAATAATCTTGAACGCGGACATCTTGATGCTCCTGACGTTTTGGTTAAAGGCAGCTAGGGTCGGGGCAGTATAGCGTCGGACCCAAGAGCTGCGGAAATCACCTGGCAGCGCTGGCGCCAGGCGGCGGTTCCTTGCCCAGGTCGATGACCGCCATGCCGTGGCGCTCGAAAACCAGGGGGCGGGTGGCGCGGAGTGCCTCCAGGGCGGTCTGAAAGTCGAAGCTGTCCTGCGCTTCGCTGCGTTCCACCCGGAAGGCGCCGGGATCCAGGCGCTTCCCATACCTTTCCCGGCCAAAGCCGGCCTCGGTTGCGTAGTCCCAGGCAAGGTACCGGATGCCCTCGCCGACCAGGTAGCGCTGCAGTTCAGCGGCGTCGCTCCCCGCGGGCATTCCCGGCGGTGGACTCGCCCCACCCGGGACATCGGCGATGTAGACCTCGGGCCTGAAGCGCAACAGAAAGGGAAACTGCAGTCGGGTCAGCACTGCGCCATCCAGTGGCAAGTGCGCCGACAAGTCCGCATAGGCTTCCCGACGCTCTGCACTGACCAGTTCCTGTCCCTGGATTCCCTGACTCACGGCGGCCACAGCCCGGCCAGCGTCCCCGACCAGCGCTACCAGACCAAAGCAGCCCAGCAGTGCGGCACTGGCGAGCGGGACAGCGGGCCATTCCCCCGCTGGCGTTCTGCGCGCCAGAACAATCAGACCGGCGAGCAGCGACGCCAGCACAAACGGCACGGTGTAGCGATAAACGTTATAGCCCCCCGTCGCGAACCCCATGATGAGGACGCTGATCAGCGCGGTGCCCAGCATGCTGGCAGACAGGAGCATCGCCCTGTCACCCAGCCTGCGCTGCCGAAGCGCGTAAAGCAAAAGGCCAGCGGTGACCAGCGTCGGCAACCGCAGGAATGGATCGACAAGCCAGTTGCCCAGATCGGCGCCCAGCGTTTCAGCCTGCAGGAACCCGGCATTGAGCGGCGGGGAGGTGCCATACACCGAGCCCTCGTAGCCTTTGCCGAGCAACGGAAACAGGTACGTCCCGGAGGAGCGGTGCAAGTCGGCCATCCAGGGGCCAAGGGTTGCGGCGGCCACGAGTGCCGCGGGCATGGCCCACCCCAGCAGGCGCTTCCAGAGTCCTGGTGCTCCCCATAACAGGCAACACACGCCGCCGAAGACGGAGATGGCCAACAGCAGGGGAATGACGCTGACTGACGTGGACACGTTAACGATGGGAAAGGGAAACATCGCGACGGCCGTTGCCAGCCCAATTAGCGTGAGCTTCACCCGCACGTCTGCTGCCGCGCTTGCGGCGGTGACCATGCCGGCGAGTATGAGCACCGCAACGCCCGGATCGAGAATGTGCAGGAAGCGGTTCGGGAACTCGACCGCCACCAGGCTCAACAGAAAGTACTGGCCGCCAAGGCCACTGATCAGCCGGCGCTTGGAGAACGGGTCATCGCCCAGCGAGCCCAGCTGCACCAGCTTTTCAGTAAAGGCCAGGTAGGCGTGATAGTCGTCGTGGGGGTTGAACTTGGGCCAACCGGCCGCCGTGACGTAGCTCCAGGCGAGGACGACGACGAGGAAGCCGGTCAGCAGGACCACGCGGCGGGGAAACCCGGGGGCCGTGCCGGGCTCAGACAGGGAGGCGCGGGTGGCCAGCAGCACCGAGGCCGCGTAGGCGCCGACCCCCGTCCAGACAAAGATTCCGACGCTGTAAGCGCTTACCCCGGCATAGAGGTTCAGCCAGCCGCCCAAGGCAATCGCCAGGGCCAGTCCCGCTGCGGCGTGGAGCTGCTCACTGGCAGGCAGCCTGAGCAGCCCCCGCGTGACGATCCAGCCCCACCCCGTGAAACTTTGGAGGAGCAAAAGGCCCCAGGCGGCGGCGGCGAGGAACACTACCCAGGGCGCCGACTCGGGTCCCAGAACGTGCAACTTCCACGCGAGAACCATGCTGGCAGGCAGAGCTGCCATCACGATATAGGCGATTGACCTGCGTCGTGGCAGCACCGCTCACGCCTCAACGAAGGCCTCGGCCCCGTCCGGGGCCTTCAGGGCTTGCGAAAACGCAGCACGAACCGGTCCGAGTTGCCGCTGACGCTCTTCCGGCCCACTTCGTAGCGGAGCTCGTCATCCGGGATGTAGTGAATGGCGGAGAAGTCCTCGAGTACAAAGCCCGCCGCCTGAACTTCCCGGATCACGAGCGCGGGATCCACCCGCCGCCAGTTCTCCGTCGTGTCAGGCTCGTTGTGCCGACGGGTGTGATCGAGGATGCCGTAGTGGCCACCGGACTTCAGCGCCGCGAAGGCCGCCTTGTTCAGGCTGCCCCGGGCTGCGGTCGTCAGGTTGTGATAGTTGCGGAAGGTCAGGATCAGATCCAGGTCTTTCACGCCCAGCGACAAATCGCCGAGGTCGAACTGGCCCATCTTGCCGGGGGCCGGCGCCATCTTGGCGTCCACCGGAGCAACCTTGACTTTGGAGAGCGCCGGCGTGGCCTTGAGCACGGGTGCGAGCCGGTCGGTGCCAATCGCAACGTAGAACTCACCCTTCTCCGCCAGCACCGGACCGAGGATCCTGGTGTACCAGCCCGCGGACGGCACCAACTCCAGCACCCGCATGTTGTCCTGCAGGCCGAAGAATTCCAGCGTCTGCCGCGGCTTGCGCTCGGCATCCCGGGCTTTATCCTCCGCCGTACGGATGTCGCTGTTCATGGCCGCTACGATCTTCTCGCCCATGGGGGTGAGCTTCTCCGGCATGAACTGGGCCTGGGCGACGCCGGCAAAGGCCACGAGGGCGATGGAAAGAAGCAGATTACGCATGGGGGCTCTCCTTGGTGAGCTCGGCGGTGGTGGATGCGATAGCGGCAGCTGAACCGTCACATTATTACATTCGATGGGTGCTGCCAGGTACAGGTGAGGGCTCAGCGCGGCGCCTTGTGTTCCGGACCACCTAGTCCTTGACGAGCGTCGCATCGACCTCGTCCTTCTGGATTTCAAACATGCGGGCGTACCAGCCGCCCTTGGCCAGGAGCTGCTGGTGGGTGCCGCGCTCGGCAATGCGGCCCTGGAGCATCACGAGGATCTCGTCGCTGTCGATGACGGTAGACAGCCGGTGCGCGATGGTCAGAGTAGTCCGGCCCTTGCTGAGCTGGCGGATGGCCCGCATGACGCCCTGCTCCGTCTCCACGCCGAGGCTGGAGGTGGCTTCGTCCAGCAGGACGATGGGCGCGTTCTTGAGGATGGCCCGGGCAATGGCCACGCGCTGGCGCTGCCCGCCGGAGAGCTTGCCGCCCCGTTCACCGCAGGGCGTGTGGTAACCCTCGGGCAGCGTGGCAATCCAGTCTGCCAGCCCGGCATCCCGGGCCGCGGCCTCGATTTCTGCCTGGCTGGCGTCGTGGCGGCCCAGCAGGATGTTGTCCCGGATCGACTCATTGAAGATAAAGCTGCGCTGGGACACTACGGCAAAAAACTTCTGCAGCTCAACCAGTGTGAAATCCTTGAGAGGACGATTGCCAATGCGGATCTCACCCGTCTGCGGATCCCACTGGCGCAGCAGCAGGTTCACCACGGTGGACTTGCCCGTGCCGCTCGGGCCCACCAGGGCTATGTGCCGGCCGGGCGCCACGTCCAGCGAGAAGGCATCGAAAACCTTCTGGTTGCGGCTCCAGGCCACATCATCCGCGTCGTATTCGAAGTGCACATTGGCGAAGTGCAGCGAGGGCTCCACACCGGCACTGGCCGCACCCTGGGCCCGGTCCTCCACGGCCGGCGCCTGGTCCATCATGGCGAAGAGCCGCCGGGCGGCAATCATCGAGACGCGGAAGTCCGTGTAGTTGTTCGCCATGCCCACCGACACGTAGAAGCCGACCACCGACACCGCCATGACGGCGGGCAGCTGCACCAGCGTCGAGATTTCCCCCGCCAGCGCCAGCTCCACGCCCACCCAAGCCGAGGCCAGAATGCCCACGGTAATGAAGATTTCCGCCAAGGCCCGCTGCGTGGCGTCCGCGCCGTAGAGCTTCTCCTGGCCGGCCTGCATCGTCGCGCCCCGCTCCCAGAGATCCCGGGCGCGGCGCTTCTCGTAACCAAAGGCCACAGTGTCCCGCACCCCCTGGATGCTGTCAGCCACGAAGGCATTGACCTCGCCCAGCTGTTCCCGGTAGCGAATACCGTCGCCGCCCAGCCGGGACACCAGCCAAGGCAGGACGAAGGTGGTGGCGAGGTAGAACGGCAGCAACGCCCAGAGCAGTGTCGGGTGCACCGAATAGCACCAGGCCAGCAGAATGATCGGCACGGTGATGGCAGCAACGGCGGGTGCAATCGTGTGGGCGTAGAACGGCTCCACGCGCTCGCAGTCCGTCATCACGCGGCTCACCGCGTCACCGGACTGCAGCTTGGCCGTGCGGGCCGGCGCGAGGGGCAACATGGCGTAATAGAACTTGTCCCGGAACGCCGCGAGGATCCGGAAGGCGACGTAGTGGCCCGTGTAGTTCTCCAGGTAGGAGGCAAAGCCGACCACCGTGCCGGCAATCGCGATCCACTTCACTTGGTGCCACAGCACATCCCAGTTGACGACGTCCGGCGTGGCCGACTCGATGTAGATGCCGACGCTGGCCGCGGCAATACCGAGCACCGCGGCCTGGGCCACGATCTTGACCACCCGGGCCGTCAGCGACGTGAACATGATGGCGTTGAAGGGCGTCATGTACGTGAGCAGGCGGCGGATGATCCGCAGATTGGTGACTTCAGTGCTCATGGCGCTTCCTCGTTCCGGTCAGACAACAACGGCGGGCTGCAGCGGCTGGGCTTCGATGGCGCGCTTGGCCCGGATCATCCCCGCATAAATGCCCCCCTGGGCCAGCAGTTCCTGGCGGGTGCCGCTCTCCGCCAGCCGGCCGCCTTCCAGGACGATGATGCGATCCGCCTGCTCGATGGTGCTCAGCCGGTGGGCGATGAGCAGCACGGTCTTCTGCGCGGTCAGGCGCGCCAGGGCCCGGTTGAGTAGCGTCTCGGTCTCGACATCGATCTGGGACGTCGGCTCGTCCAGCACCACGATGGGCGCATTCTTGAGGAACGCCCGGGCTATGGCGAGCCGCTGGGCCTGGCCACCGCTGAGCGCCATGCCCTGATCACCCACCTTGGTATTAAAGCCGTCCGGCGTCGAGCGGATGTAGTCATAGAGTTCTGCTGCCTGCGTGGCGGCGATCAGCTCGGCCTCGGTGGCCTCCTCCTTCGCCACCCGCAGGTTGTCGCCAATCGTGCCGTAGAACAGGAACGGGTCCTGGGGCACCAGGGCGATCTGCTGGCGGATCCAGTCCAGCGCGAGTTCCTGCGCCGGAATACCGTCGAAGAGCAGCGTGCCGGAGTCCGGCTCCAGCGTCCGCAACAGCAGGTTCGTGACGGTCGTCTTGCCGGAGCCACTGCGCCCGATCAGGGCCACGGTCTCGTTAGGCTCCAGGACAAGACTGAGATTCTGCACGGCCGGCTGGTCCGCCCCGGGGTAGGTGAAGGTCACGTCCCGGAACTCGATGTGGACAGCGGTGTCGGCCTTCGCCCCCGGATTCCGTCCGAGGCCGGCGACCACTGGCGCCTTCTCGTCGAGGAACTCGATCACCTTCGCCGCCACTTCCCGGCCCAGCGCCCCAGCGAAGAAAAACTCGCCGATCAGCAGCAGCGTGCGGCTGAACTCCAGGCTGAGCAGCACGACGGCAACCACTTCGCCGGGCGACATGAAGCCACCGGACCAGCGGTACAGCGCCACACCCATGGCCACGGCCGTGGAAAACAGGGCAAAGCCGAGCTCCAGGAAGACAAACTGGAACTGGGCCACAGCCAGGAGCTTCATGGTGAGACGGCGCTGGACCTCGTTGCCCGCCTCCATCTGGGCACCGCGGCGCTCGCCCTCGTTGAACATCTTGAGGGTGCTCATGCCCTGAATCGAATCCAGGTACTGGGAGCTGTTCCGGTTCTTGACCTCCTCGTTCTGCTTGCTGATGCGGCGGAAGCCCCGCGCTGAGGAACCAACGAACAGCGGCGTCAGCGGGACGCCCGCCAGGGTCCAGAGGCCGACCACCCAGTCAATGGAAAACATGGCCGCACAGAGGAAAATCGGAATCGCGATCGCGACCCAGATCTGCACGAAGTAGACGCTGAAGTAGTAGTCCAGGTACTCCACGCCTTCGGTCGCCGTGTTGGCGATCTCGCCGGTGCGCCGCTTGCCCAGAAGTCCCGGGCCGAGCTTCACGACCTGCTGGTAGATCTGGTCACGGACGTTCAGCTTGGCTTCGCTGGACGCGCGAAACTGCCCCGTGCGGAACAGCCAGGCCAGGCCCGCCTTGAGGAGCACCAGGAAGATCAGCACGCCCAGCCAGTTCCGGACCTGGTTGGTGCCGGCAAGCGCCGCGTCCACCGTCAGCCCCAGCACTATGTACAAGACAATCGTCGTGGGGATCGTGGCGAGACCGGCCAGCAGGCCGACCCTGACCCACTTCATCGTGGCGGGTGTCACCAGCCTGTCGTCAACTCCGAGCATGGGACGCACTCCATTGGCGTGCTTGAATGGACCCAGCCTAGACCTTCAACCGTGGTTCAAGGTCAAGGTCACCCGGGCTACCGTCAATGGCCTGATCGCCTGGATACGACGAATCATTACAGTCGTGAAATCCGCGCCGCTCATTGCTCATGCCTTCCCGACTGCCAGTCTTTCTTTCGACACGTCGGAGTCCTTGGGGTGCAGAATGGCGCGAATCGAGTCTACCCGACCAGTGCCTGTGTTCCAGCGGAGAAGGTCGTCATGCGCAGTCTTTACGCCACTCTTGCAGTCATCGTCCTGCTCGCCACCCTGTCCGGCTGCGCCAGCCAGACGACGCTTAAGGCCCAGTCCCAGAGCGACTCCAATACCGACCTGGCGGCCTACAGCACCTTCGGATGGCGGCCCGTCCCGGGGCTGGACGCCGGCAACGAGCCGCTGCGTCTTCTGGATGTGAATATCCGGAAGGCAATCCGGGCGGAACTCACCCGGCGCGGCTACACGGAAGTGGAGAGCAATCCCCAGCTGCTGATCGCCTATGACACGGAAGCCCGGGACAAGCTCAAGTCCAGCCCGTTTCGGGTCGGCATCGGCCTCGGCAGCTTTGGCGGCAACGTGGGCGGCTCCGTGAACGTCGGTAGCCCCAGCGTCCAGAGTTACCAGGAGGGGCGGCTGGTGATCCACGTGGTGGATGCGGCCGGCAACCGGGAGGTCTGGCTGGGCACACTCTCCGGTCGTGTCGACACGAAGACCCTCGATGAGGCTACCGTCGCGGGGGCCGTGGCCATCGCGATGCAGGATTTCCCCAACCGGTCCGCGAGTCTCCCGCCGCCCTGACCCGGAGTTCAGACCATGCAGCTCGCCAGCCTGATCTACCCGATGTTTGCGCTGGTGCTGCTGACGGCTACTGTCGTTGTGCTGCTCTTCCGGCGCCGGGTTCAGGCGGTGCGGGACCACAGGATCTCGGCGCAGTTCTTCCGCATCTACCAGGGCGAAACTGAACCGGAGTCCACCGCCAAGCCCGCCCGGCACTTCACCAACCTGTTCGAGGCCCCGACTCTCTTCTACGTTGCCTGCCTCGCGGCGATGGTCACGGGCCAGACCGGGATCACCATGGTAGCGCTGGCCTGGGGAGTGAGCGCGGACTACACCACCCTGAACTGATATGACATGACCGCGAGCATCCAACTGCCACTGTGGCTGGCCTTGGCCGGCGGCTTCCTCAGCGTGTGGTTCCTCGGTTCCCGTCTTCTCTTGCCCGGCGTGCGCTGGTTCTTCCGCCGCCGCATCAACACCCTCACGAAGACCCTCAACCGGCGCCTGCAGCTCAAGATCCCGGCGATCGCGATGACGAAGCGGGAGGTGCTGATCGACCGCCTGGTGTATGACCCCAAGGTCCTGCAGGAACTGGCCCGGTACTCGGCGACCACCGGCATTCCCCCCGAAGTGGCGCTGCGGGAAGTCGAAGGCTATGCCCGGGAGATCGTGCCGGCCTTCAACGCCTACCTCTACTTTCGGTTCGGCAACCGGATCGGCC
>JBBQJK010000016.1:0-12638 GCA_038325835.1 Gammaproteobacteria bacterium | reverse complement strand
AAACCACGAGGCCCGGCCGCCAGCCTGGCTGGTCGTACTCCGGCACGGTGTAGAGCGGCGCGCGCTCCGTCTCGGGCAGGTCGCCCAGGAAGGCGAAGACGATGCCGTAGCGCTCGAGCACCGGGTAGCTGTCCACCTTGGCCCTTGCCGGGATGGGGCCGGCGGCTCCGAGGGACGGAATGTGCACACACTGACCGGAGCCGTCGAACTGCCAGCCGTGATAAGGGCAGGCCAGATGGCCATTGACGATCTTGCCCCGGCCCAGCGCACCACCCCGGTGAACGCAGGTGTCCGCGAGGACATGGGCCTGCCCGCCGGCCGCGCGGAAGGCCACGAAGGAGAGCCCGAGAATCCGGGCGCGGGTGGGGGCCGCCGCCGTGAGCTCGGCACTCAGGCAGACGGGATACCAGAAGTTCATGTACATGGGATTGGTGCTCGCAGGGCGTGGTTTTACTGAGCTGATGCCGCTGCGGTCAGGCGCAGCAGGGCCTCTTGGTCAGCACCCGAGGGCAGGGGCGCCCTCGGATCCTGCAGAAATGCCACGACGTCGTCCAGCGCAGCCTCGGCGTTCAGGTCCCGCAGGAGAAGATGCCAACCTTCGGGATAGAAGCCCATGCGGGCGGCCGGGTTGTCTGCGCTAAAGGCGGTCATGGCTTCAATGGTGGGCTCCTTGGGCACGATCTCGTCGTGCTCACCGTAGAGAAAAAGCACCGGACCCGCAACCCGGGGCACCGCTGCCAGTGCCTCATCCATGAGATCGACCAGACCGGAGACGGCGTCGAGACGCGTTTCCTTGATGAACAGAGGGTCATGCTCGTTGGCGTCCAGCACCGCGGGATTGTCCGTAGCCTTCCTGCCCATACTGCGCGATGAGATGGTGAGATCTGGTGCGAGATGAGTGCCGAGCCACAGGCCCGCTCTATAGAACGATGGCATGGTGGAACGGCCCCACACGCCGGGCGCGATCAGCACCGTGCCCGCGAGGGGCGGCGGCGAGGGGCGGACCAAAGCGGCCAGCAGTACCGCACCCCCCATGCTTTCGCCGAGCCCATAAACCGGCAACCCGGGGAACTCATCTCTAATTCCCGCTACGACCCCGTGCAGATCCTCGACCAGGGCGTCACTGCCTGCCCAGCGGCCGGGGTCCGGCGCCCGACCGAAGCCCCGCTGATCGTAGGCGATGACGGCGAAGCCGTGCGCGGCCAGATAGGGTCCGGTCCCGGGCGCGCCCGTCCGGGCGGCGAACGCGTTGCTGTAGTCGTTGAAGCCGTGGAGGGCCACGATGACGCCGCGGGGCGCCGCCGCGGGCAACCAGCGCAGGACGGGCAGGCGGAGTCCGTCGGCCGTCTCGAACGCCGTGGCGGTCAAGCGTGGTGTGATAGGCGCGGAGTCCCGAACGGCCCGGGCCGGGGCGCAGCCCGCCACGCTGGCCGCGAGCAGCAGCAGGGTGCAGGCCAGGCGCAGCGGTGTGCTCAAGCCAGAATTATAGGGCCTGGCCCGCCACACCCATGAGGAATTCCTTGCGCGTTTCGGGGCTGGTCTTGAAGGCGCCGCCGAGGGCCGTGGTGGTCGTTTCGCTGTTGGCATCCCGCACGCCCCGGGCTTTCACGCAGAAATGCGTCGCCGTCATGCTCACGGCCACGTCCTGGGTCTCCAGCAGGGTCTGCAGGGACAGCAGAACCTGCTCGGTCAGCCGCTCCTGGATCTGGGGCCGCTGGGCGAAAAACGCGACGATGCGGTTGATCTTTGACAGGCCGATGACTTTGGTCTTCGGGATGTAGGCTACCGTGGCCGTGCCGTCGATGGCGATGAAGTGATGCTCACAGGTGGACGACATGCTGATCTTGCGCACCCGGATCATCTCGTCGCACTCCATCTTGTTGGCGACGACGGTCAGCTTCGGGAACGACCGGTAGTCGAGGCCACCAAAAATCTCGTTGACGTACATCTTGGCAATCCGCCGGGGCGTGTCCATGAGGCTGTCGTCCCGCAGGTCGAGGCCCAGGATCTGCATGATCTCGGTGAAGTGCGCCTGGATCCGCTGGCGTTTCTCTTCCGGGCTCAGGCCGTTCTCGACCATCGGGGTTTCCAGACCGCGCTCCAGCAGGGCATTGCGCACGGCAATCGCCTCGGGATAGAGACCGGCGTCCGCCGCAGGGCGGCCACGGGGTCCGACGAGCGAGATGGTGTGGGCCGGGTTGGCGTGGGGGCTTGCTGGCGGTGGGCTCATGACTGTTTCCTGCCTGTGTTGGTGAAGGCGTGTAGTTGTCAAGGTTTGAGGGGGTTCTGCTGCCAGGGCCACCTCTTCTTAGCAAAGCATTCGCCGGCAAGGGCCGGGATGGATTCGCGCCCGCCGCCCTGTCCGCGCTGCGGACCCTTATACTGGACCCCTGTGGCTGATTTCGAACAAGACCCCAAGAACCGCCCGAAGGGCAGGACACCGCGCTCGCTCGTCGCGTTGTTGCCGTTCCTGAGGCCCTACCGGGGCATGCTGGCGCTGTCGCTGGGCACGCTGCTGGCCGCCTCCGGCTTGATGCTCTCGCTGCCCGTTGCCGCGCGCTACGTCATTGACCAGGGACTGGCGACGAAGCAGTCCGGAACGGTCAACCTCTATTTCATCGGCTTCGCCGTGCTCATCGTGCTGTTCTGTGCCATGGCCGCGCTGCGCCTCTACCTCGTGAGCTGGGTCGGGGAGCGGGTGGTGGCGGACGTCCGTGAAGGCGTCTACCGGCACGTGATCCGCATGGACGCGATGTTCTTCGAGGAGACCCGCACCGGCGAGATCCTCTCCCGTCTCACGGCGGATACGACGCTGGTCCAGTCCATCACGGGCACCAGCCTGTCGATGGTGCTCCGGTCGATGATCCAGTTGCCGGGCGCGCTGGTGATGCTGGCTATCACCAATCTCAAGCTCATGGGCCTCATCGTCCTGCTGATTCCCGCGGTGATCCTGCCGCTGGTGACCATCGGCAAGAAGGTGCGCACGCTCTCCCGGGCTTCCCAGGATCGTCTTGCCGATACCAGCGCCATGGCCAGTGAATCCCTGAACGCGGTGCAGATTGTCCAGGCCTTCACCGCCGAGGGCGTGCTCGCGGACCGCTATCGCGACGTGGTGGAAACCAGCTTCGATACCGCGATCGCCCGCACCCGGGTGCGCTCGATCATGAGCTTCATCACCTTCTGCTGCGTGTTTGGCGGGATCACCTTCGTGGTCTGGATGGGCGCGCGAAGCGTGATGGCCGGCGAGATCACCTACGGCGAGCTTGGCCAGTTCGTGCTCTATGCGCTCTTTGCCGCCACGTCCGCCGGGACGCTGACCGAGATGTGGGGCGAGATTCAGCGCGCCTCGGGCGCCACCGAGCGGCTCGTAGAGCTGCTCAATACCCAGCCCAACGTCAAGACGCCGGCGAATCCGATGGCACTGCCCACCCCGGGCCAGGGGCGTATCCGCTTCGAGAATGTGAGCTTCAACTATCCCTCGCGGCCGGGCCAGCCGGCTCTGGCGGGCTTCACCCTCGACATTCGCCCCGGCGAACGGATCGCCTTCGTCGGGCCTTCCGGCGCGGGCAAGAGCACCACGTTCCAGCTGCTCCTCCGTTTCTACGACCCCCAGCAGGGCCGGATCCTGATTGACGGTGTGGACATCTCGAAGGCCGATCCCCAGGCCGTGCGCTCCCGGATCGCCGTGGTGCCTCAGGAGACGGTGATTTTCGGCGACACCGCGCTGGGCAACATCCGCTTTGGCAAGCCCGAGGCCACCGACGCGGAAATCCACGCGGCGGCGAAGCTCGCCGTGGCCGACGAGTTCATCCAGGAACTGCCCCAGGGTTACGCCACCTTCCTTGGTGAGCGCGGCACCCGGCTGTCAGGCGGGCAGCGGCAGCGACTGGCGATCGCCCGGGCCATTCTCAAGGACCCGCCGATCCTGCTGCTGGACGAGGCCACGAGCTCCCTCGACGCAGAGAACGAGCGCTTGCTCCAGTCGGCGCTGGAGCACCTGATGCGCAATCGCACGACGATTATCATCGCGCACCGGCTCGCGACCGTACTGAAGGCCGATCGTATCGTGGTGATCAACCAGGGCCAGATCGTGGATGTGGGTACCCACGACGAACTGGTGCGCCGGGAGCCGCTCTACGCGCGCCTCGCAGCGCTGCAGTTCGTGGAGACCAACACGGAAGAGTCCCCGTCCCCGGAAGAGCTGGCGACCGCCACCTGATCTATCGCCGGCCGCAGCGTGCCCCTCCAGCGCAAGACGTCAGAGAGGGCTCAGAGACGTTTCAGGGCGCTACGCCGGACGGTCCGGGGGGCTGGCCGAACCGGGACTTGAGCAGCGCCCCGTCCTGGGAATCGACGACCCCGTTGCCATTTAGGTCCCGGTCCGGGAAAAGCGCCGACCCGAAGGCCGCCTTCAGTAGCGCGCCATCCTGGGAATCGACGACGCCGTTGTTGTTGAGATCCGCGTCGCAGAGATTGCCGTACCCATCGCCGTTGGTATCGAGCTGACTGGCATTGACCACCAGCGTGCAATTGTCGGTCGCGTCGGGTACGCCGTCGCCGTCTGCATCCGGTGGGGGCGGCGGCACGAGATTGCTGATCAGGCGCACGCCCGTGGAGTGCCAGAGGCCCGCGCCCTCGTCGGCACTGTGGGGCAGGTAACCTTCATACCAGAGCACGACATCCTCGCTATCGATATTCTCGCCGTTGTTGTAGGGCACCTGGGTGTTGGGACCGAAGGTCCAGCCCCGGTTCTCAGAGGCCCTGAACAACCGGCCGAAGACGGTGTGATTGGCATAGCCGGCGATGGGCAGTGTCGTCGAGCCGTCGGGAATCGAGAAATCGGCGAAGCCGGGCAGAACGTCGATCTGCAGGCCCGTCGTCGTGTCCCGGACCCGCCAGGCGTGATTCGGGGCGGAGTCTGCAGCGGCATTGAACTCTGTTGCCATGGCGGTAAATTCGCCCCCGGTATCTCTCAGGATCTGGTCGTTCGTTGCCCCGTCCAGGTCCACGTCGATCCGCCAGTTCGGGTAGTGCACGTGGTTCACGACGCACTGCAGGCCCTTGCTGTAGATGTGTGCGTCGATCGTCCCATCCGCACTCAGGTAGTACACCTGGTACATGTCGTAGTTGCCGATCTCGTCGCGGATACCGATTTCGTACCACTGCTTGCCACCCAGCGTGAATTCCCGTTGCGCCAGCGTGGAATTGTTAGCCCACGGGATGGGGGACAACGTTCCGCCCAGCCGGTCAACGAAGGGCCCGCAGGCGTTGGCGTCGTAGAACACCCGCATGACGGGGAAGCTGAGGCTGGAAAGCAGCGTGCGGCCCTGGAACGTGACGTTCGTGATCTTCAGTCCCTCGGTGTTCGTCACCTGGTAATCAAAGGTCCAGGCCTGCCAGGTCACGGGGGCTGCGGTCGCCAGGGGCGAGAGAACCGTGCCCAGCGCTGCGGCCAGCACGCCAGCGCGGAACCTGCCGGCGGCGCTCACGACCGTTCCTCACGAATGCGGAGGACGCGCTGGCTGGTCAGGTCGACCCAGGCGGCGAATTCCGGTGGCGCATCAGCGGCAGCATGGAACGACAGGTAGATGACCCGCGTGGGATAGAAGCCCGTGCCCTCCGGCAGGTAGGCGAGGATGCCGTAAGCCTTCAGGGCTGACACCCGCTCCGTGCTGCGAGCCTCGAAGTAGGCGCGGGCAATGACCTCCGCCGCGGTAATTTCTTCGTCGGTGACGTCGGGCTGGTAGTCCGTCGCCCGGATCCGGCGGACACCCCGCACCTGATTGTTGTCGAGGGTGACCTCCACTGTCGTGTTATTGGCGTAGCTGAAGTACAGCAGGCGCGACGTTGCAGCGCCAGTGCCGTCCTTGGCGCCGGACTCCACGACGTCCGGCCGGTTGTAGCGTTTGCCAAGGGCCTGCCGAACTTCGGGCCGGGCGAGGGCGATGCGCTCCCGCTCGGCGCGGGCCCGGCGCCGGAGCTCGGTGACGCGCTCCGCGTTACCCGGGTTGCTGAGGGGCACGACATTGCGCAGCCCCCGGGGCTGGGGTGGCCAGGTCTGGTCTGCGTGGTCGTGGAGATGCCCGGTCGGGTGACCGACTTCGACAGTGGCCGGATCCACAGGACTCTCGCCCCGGGCGTTCAGGGCCAAGGCAACCGAAAGCAGGACCATCGAAGGCAGGGCCAAAAGCAGCAGTCGTGCTCTGTGGGGCAGTCTCGAGTGCGCCTGCATGGGTCCGCGCCGGGTGTGGTTACCTTGAGGGCATCAGAGTACCACTGCCGGCCGCCCGTTTCCGCCACAAGCCTCTGCCGCTTATGTGAATTCAGGTGGCGGCGAAGGCGCTGAACCAAGGTCCAGGCTCGCAGGCAAATGCCACCGCCTGGCCGCGCCACTCGAAACGCAGGGCCCGGGCGTGCAGGGCGTGATTGGGCACGATGAGCGCGGCCCGCTGTTCGGCAGTGAGGCGGTCTTCCACCAGAGCCAGATAGGCGTCTTCGTCGCCACCGTAGATCTTGTCGCCCAGGACGGGATGCCCGAGGTGCGCCAGGTGAATACGGATCTGGTGCTTGCGTCCCGTGTGCGGCACGACGCGGAGCAGGGTGAAGGGCGCAGCGTTCTGGGCGAAGCGCCGCAGGACCTCGAATGCTGTCCGGGAAGCCGCCCCATCCTGGCGAACGCAGTCCTTGATGGCGATGCGGCTGCCCTCGTCCTTGCCCAGCGCCGCGTCGATCAGGCCGCTGCCCTCCAGGAGGTGGCCGTGGACGATGGCGAGATACTCCTTGTGGACGTTGCGCGTCTGCCAGAGCTTGCCCAGGCTGCGGGCGGCCTCGGGGGTCTTCGCCACAACCGTCACGCCGCTGGTTTCCCGGTCCAGGCGATTGACCAGATGGGGCGTGGCATCGGCCCCGAGGTGCAGGCGCACCCGGCCGATGAGGCTGGAGAGCTCGCCGTTCTTGCTGGGATGGCACACGAGGTCCGCCGGCTTGTTGATCACCAGCAGTTCGTCGTCCTCATGAATAACTTCAAACAGTCTGTCCACCCGCACCACTGTGCCCGCTATCAGGCACCAGGCAAAGCGGCAACCCGGTGCCGGTCATGGGGGGACTAGCCTGGAGTGCTGGTATTGGCCATGATCCTGCCAGAGCGCACCACTCACCAGACTGGAGATCTGCCTGTGATTCCGACGACCATGGCCTTGCTCTTGATGATTGCCTCCGCGTCGGCACCGCTGTCGGCTGCAGAACGTCAGCCCGGCACTACGGTGACGTCCTGCGACCGCCTCGCCTCCCACCCGGAAGACCCGGATCGGGTGGCGCCCGGCGTGGCGACGAAGGACGTTAACCTGCCCAAAGCGATTGCTGCCTGCACAGCGGCCGCGGACCAAGCCACGCCGGCGTCACCGGACTACGCGCGACTGCAATACCAGCTGGGCCGCGCTTACTTCTACGACCAGCAGACCAAAAAGGCGCTCCCGCCCCTCGAACGGGCGGCCGCCGCGGGTTCGGAGCAGGCCCAGTTCGTGCTCGGTTACGTCATCGACGAGGGTTTGCAGGGCATTCCTGCCAACCCCTGCCAGGTTGAAGACCTCTGGTTGCGCTCCGCCCGGGCTGGTCGCCTGGCTGCGCAGGTGACTTACCCTCATCACGTGGTGCGCGGGCGCTTTGCCGGGTGCCGGACCCAGGCGACGCCGGAAGAAATGGGCGCCTTTCTGCAGAGTGCCGCCAGCCGGCCCGACAATAACTACTACCAGGGGCTCCTGATCTCGGTACTGCAGGGCGAACTCGCGGCGTTGGTCTCGGCAGGAAAGTGAAGCCTGCTCCGTGCGTGCTGCCTGCACCCCGGCCTCCAGCAGGCTATTTCCCCACCTGCGCCAGGTCGGTAGCAGTGAGTCGGCGCCACTGTCCTTTGGGCAGGTCGCCGAGGGCCAGTGCGCCGATGGCCACGCGGATCAGCCGGAGTACCGCCACGCCCCGGGTCTCCAGCAGGCGCCGGATGTGCCGGTTGCGACCTTCCGTGAGGACGATTTCGAGCCACGCGTTTTTCTCGCCTGCCTGCAGCAGCCGGGCCGACGTCGCCGCCAGGTTTTCGCCAGCCTGTTCCACGCCCGTGACCAGTCCTGCAAGCAGTGCGGGCGCCGGCAGCGCGTTGATCTGCACCCGGTAGGTCTTTGCCGGCCCGGTGACCGGGTCGGTGATGCGCGCGGCCCACTCGGGATCGTTACTGAACAGGAGCAATCCCTCGCTGGCCTTGTCGAGACGACCGACGGGCGCCAGCCAGGGCAGTCCGGCACCGTCGAAACAGCGGTAGACCGTTTCCCGGCCCTGCTCATCGGCGGCGGTGGTGACCAGGCCCCGGGGTTTGTTGAGGAGCAGATAGACCCGCTCACTCGCAGTGATGGGGCAGCCATCGACCGCGAGCTGATCGCTGGCCTGGAGTACGGGAAACTCCGGATCCCGGACAATGCGCCCGTTCACTGCCACCCGGCCGTCGAGCACCCAGCCCGCGGCTGCAGTCCGCGACGCGAGCCCGAGTTTGGACAGCGTCCGGGCGACGCCGTGACGTCGCCCGGTGTGACTGTGGGCAGTCAACCGGAGATGTACTGCTGCAGTTGCTCGATGACGAATTGCTGCTCGCGGATGGTCGCCTTGACCAGGTCGCCGATGGAGACCAGGCCGATCACCTGCTTGTGATCCAGGATCGGCAGGTGCCGGGCCCGCTTGTCCGTCATCAGCGCCATGCATTCCTCGACGGTCTGATCCGGCCGGGCGCAGAGCACCCGGGTGGTCATCACGTCCCGGACAGGGGTGTCCCGGGAGGACTTGCCGGCGAGCACGATTTTTCGCGCGTAGTCCCGCTCGGTGACGATGCCGACCAGCTTCGTACCATGCATTACCAGGAGGGCGCCGACGTCTTTCTCCGCCATGTGGCGCAGGGCATCAATGAACATCCAGTCCGGGGGCACGGACCAGACGTCCCGGCCTTTGCGATTCAGTATCTCGTTGACGGTACCCATGCGAGCTCCTCTGCGGCCCCGGGGCCGCGCGTGATGCCAGATCGATCATACGCCCGTGCCGAAATAATCCACCCGATGGGAACGCAGCCCGCGCCGCCCTTCAAACGGTGCCCCCGGGAAACACCCAAAAGAGTACTGCCGTAAAAATCACGTAGCGGGCACCCTTACCGATCGCCATGTAGAGGACGCAGGGCCAGAAGGGCAGGCGCAGCCACCCCGCCACGCCACAGAGGGGATCCCCGATGCCGGGTAGCCAGGACAGCAGGCAGGCCTTCGGTCCGAAGCGCTGCAGCCAGGCGAGTGCCCGGTGCTCCCGGGGCGTCCGGGCCGTGACGCGCACATAGGCCCGTTCCGCGCCGTAACCCATCAGCCAGGTGAGGGCCCCGCCCGTCGTCCCGCCGGCGGTGGCGGCCAGGATTACTGGCCAGAACTGGGCGGGGTTCAGTGTAATCAGTCCGAAGACCACGGGTTCGCTCCCCATCGGCAGCAGCGTCCCCGACAGGAGGGCCACGACGAAGACGGTGGCCAGGCTGTATTGAGGCAGGGCCAGGGCCGCCAGGACCGCGGGCAGGAGGCTGTCCAGCCAGGCCGTCATGGGCGGAGGATGGGGCGCTTTGCCGCAGTCGCTCGCTCAGTAATAAATTGATATACGGGTGTACGATGTGGTACGTTAGTGTTCGATTTCATGGAGCGTCAGCCTATGGCTACCAGCACAGTTCCCGCGGCATCCCCGAAGAAGAGCGCGCTGCAGGCTCTCGCCCGGCCGCCGATGGTCGGACTCTTCGCCTTCCTCATTGTCTTCGTCGTCCAGGGGCTTGGCCACACCCTCATGGTGGGCATGGAAAGCATCTTTGGCGAGGCGTACGTGCTGCAGTCCGCCTTCGTGCTCGGACTGGCCGGTGCCGTCCTGCTGTTCATCGGCATGCGTCACGATAGCGAGGTGGCCGGCACCTGGTACGGCTTCTGGGCGGGCACCCTCATCTGGAGCGGCTGGGTGGAGTTCTCCTTCGTCTGGAGCGCCAATGTACTCGGAGTTCCGGATCTCATGGACACCCACGCCCCGGGCGAGATCGCCACCAAGGCCGAGTACCTGGTGATGATGTCGTCCATCGGCGTGTGCCTCGGCGTTCTGGTGCCCCTGACACTGAACCGGGAGACGAAATGCAACCTGTTCGTCTGGCTCCAGCGCAACCTGAAGATGCGGACCGGCAAGCCCAGCCGGGCCTACGAGCGGAACTTTGCCTACATCACGGCGCTGGAGACGATCTTCGTCACCTGGTTCTGCTACCTGGCCCTGCTGTTCATCTATGACGAGAACCTCCTGGGCGACCGGCACCCGGTGACCTACGCCATCTTCTTCCTGAACACGATCTGGGCCTTCTACCTGCTGTCCCGGCTGCTGCAGATGTGGAAGGTCACCACCGCGGTCCGGTACAGCATTCCCACCGCGATCATCGCTTTCAGCAGCTACGAGATCGCCGGCCGCTGGAACCTCTGGACCGACATCTGGGTCCACCCGGAAAAGTTTGGTGTGGTGCTCAGTTTGCTGGCGGGCGCCCTGGCCATTGCCGCGTTCCTGGCGGTCCGGACGCCCACGCACGCCAAGCGGGAGCTGAACGCCTGAGGTCAGTGTGCTCGCCGGGTTAGCGCCGGGCGAAGTCCTTGGTGGCCTTCTTGGCGCGCTTTTCAGCCTTTTTCTCGTCCATGGTCTTGGCGGGCTTTTTCTTGGCTTCCCGGACGTTGGAGCGTTCCTTCGACATGGTGATCTCTCCTGAGCTGCGGGGGATGGGCAGGGACAGTACTACGTATCGCGGATCCCTACTCTACTAGAGCCGGCCACCGCCCGAGACCTCGAGGATCTGCCCGGTGATAAAGGACGCGTCCTCGGAAGCGAGAAAGGCCATCGCCGCGGCCACTTCATCCGGCCGTCCGAGCCGGCCCAGCGGGTAGCTGCCGCCGATGCCGGTTTTGATCTGCTGCCAGACGGCCGGTGGCAGCTGCCTGACCATGCTCTCCACCTCGATCAGCGCGGGCGCGACGGCGTTGACGCGGATGCCGTCCCGCCCGAAGGCCATGGCCAGTGACCGGGTCAGGGCGTAGACCCCACCCTTCGAGGCCGAGTAGGTGAACTGCTGCTGGCTACCCCGCCAGGTCAGGGAGCTCATGTTGACGATAGCGCCAGACTTCCGCGGCTGCATCAGCTTTACCGCAGCCTGGCAGCAGAGCAGGCAGCTCGCCAGGTTAGTGTCCAGGTTCTTGTGCAGGCGCTCGAGCGTCAGCTGGTCGAGCGGCACGCCGCTGTCGTGGTCGTAGCCGGCCACGTTGACCAGTACATCCAGATGGCCGAAGCGCTGCACGACTTCTGCAAACAGCGCATCCACCTCCGCGGGCTGCGCCAGGTCAGTGGGCCAGAAAGCCCACTCGGCAGCGCCAGTCACGAGGACGGCTGGCACGTCGGCAGTGGTCTTGTGGATGTCCGTGATGGCGAGGCGGGCGCCGCCGGCAGCGACGCGCCGGGCGGTTGCCGAGCCGATGCCGCCGAGGGCGCCGGTGACCAGCACGACTTTGTCTCTAAAACTGTCCACGGCTTGCATCCGAAAAACGATGACCCACCATACAAGCCATGGGGGAAAGTGGCTCTACGGACTTGCCGCAACTGGCGCGCGCCGGGGCCTTCTGGGAGGATCGTTGTCCATGCAGCCCCCCACAACCGTAGTCATCACCGGCAGCGCCAGCGGCATCGGCATCGGGCTGGCCCGCGCGTTTCTCGCCCGGGACTGTAACGTGATGCTCTCCGATGTCGCGGGTGAGCGACTGGATGCCGCCGCGGCTGGCCTCGGTTGCCCTGAACGCGTGGGCTGCCAGCCCTGCGATGTGACCCGCAGGGATGACCTCCGCCAGCTCTGGTCGGGCGCCGTCGAGCGCTTTGGTCGCGTCGACCTGTGGCTCAATAATGCCGGCGTCGGACCGCCGGTCATCCGCTACGACCAGGTGCCCGCCGAATGGCTCGACCGGGCCCTCGACGTGAACGTGAGAGGCGTCATGTATGGCACCCACGTGGCGCTGGCCGGCATGCTGGTCCAGAAGGGCGGCGGGGCCATCTACAACACCGTGGGCTTTGGCTACGACGGCCGCAAGCAGGACAACCTCACCGTCTACGGCACCACCAAGGCTGCGGTCCGCTACTTCAGCGACTCCCTGGCGAAAGAGCTCGGTGATTGCCCGGTGCGCGTGAGCTGGCTGAACCCGGGTTTCGTCCTTACGCCAATGACGATCGAGGAGAACCTGCGCATTCGACAGCGCGTCGGTGAGGCCCAGTGGCGGAAAATCCGCTGGGTCATGAACGCTGTCGCCGACAGCCCGGACGAGGCAACCCCCTGGCTGGTGGACCGGATTCTTGGTGGTGAGCGACCCATTGACCGGCTGCCAAACAGCGTCTTTCTCCGGCGGATCCTCACGGCCGTCGTCACGCGGAAAGACCCCCTGGGCGTGCACGGGCTGTAGCGGAGGACGCCGTCATGGCTGCGTCTGAAGTCACCGGCGCTAAGGGCTGGTCGGAGCGTCCTTCTTTGCTGCCCGCAATCTTGCCGAGGGCGCGCCCGCCAGGCTGCTCTTGCCGGGCCG
>JBBQJK010000015.1:0-12794 GCA_038325835.1 Gammaproteobacteria bacterium | reverse complement strand
CTTAGTCATCCGTTGTCCTCTCAGTCGTTTCAGGTTCGGCACGGCTACTGTGCCCGGGAGCGGGCGGGATCATGGAGCCTCGGCAAGCAGGCCGGCAGTTTCAAGGTCGCCTGCGGCCGCAGCGATCAGTGCCAGGGGCAGACCGGCCCGGTCGGCAATATCCGCAATGGACACCGTGCCATCGGATTCACTCAGGACCCACAGGAGCGCCAGCTGGCGCTCCGGGACGTGACGGTGCCCACCCGTGGTCCGGTAGAGCCCCCTCCGCCCCAGCTGCGGCTCACCGCGGGGAGCGAGGTTGACGTACCTCCGGTCGGATTCCAGCGCGGCAAAGATCCGGAGACAGGCCAGCCAGGCACCACCCAGCTGCTCACCGGTCAGGAAGTCCGGATTGTCTGCGGACGTGTGGTACTCGGGAAACTCCCCATTGGGGGTACGGGTCAAGCGGCCCATCGGCAGGTTAATGCCGGGAGAACCGAACTGGCGCTCGTCGTAGCCCCAGGGCGAGAACTCGAGGACCCGTGCATCGGGGTAAGCCGCCCGCAGCACGCGGGGTGCAGTCCGGTCGATTGGCCAGTTACCGCCGCGGGATTTCTTGTAGTGAAAAGCACCTGCTCCCCCGAGCAGGGACAGCACCAGGCCATGCCGGATGCGGGACAGTGCGGCGCCCTGGCGGGAGAGCCACGTGATGGAGCCGATCGTGGCGGGAGCAAACACGAAACGGTAGGAGTAGCGCGTTCGCTGCCCCCGCAGCCAGTCCGCCAGGTGCGCGGCCACCACCAGGCCAGAGAGGTTGTCATTGGCCAGCGAGGGATGACAGTCGTGGGCAAAGATCAGCACTTCGTCGGCCGTCGCGCCCACGTGCAGATGCTCCGCCAGCGTGAGGCTGCCCGGCACACACCGAGCCCGAATCACCGCATGGTAGCGCCCCTCCGGCAGTGACCGGAGTACACGATCCGCGAGGCAGAAGCCCCAGTTCGGCGCGTAATAAGACGTTCGATAAGGGATCCAGTCCGGGTGCTCCGGGATCGAGTGCAGATGAGACTTCAACTCCTCCAGGGTCAGGATCTGGTCAACGGCGAGGCTGTAGCTCACGACGTGGAGATTGGAGGCCGCGAGGTCGACCACCCTCTGTCCCTGACTATCCTCAATATAGGCCTCGTCCACTGACCACTCGTCCGGAACGGTCCAGTCGAAAGCCGCCGTCCCGCTCGGCACTTCGGTGACTTGGAGAGGCACCACTGCACTCAAAGTCCGGACCGTCGCCCGGAGTCCCGCACCGGTAATGCTCCGGGAGAAGGGGAAGAGATCGCGCACCAGTGCGTGCATGGCAACACCGCGAGCGACCACTGCCCCGAGCGTGCTGTCATCCACGATCAGGCGGTCCATCACGGCACAGCCTGCGGGCGCTTGCCTTCGGCAGCACGCCGGATCGCGTAGCGCCAGACACCGCCGAGGTCGCCAACCAGTACCTGCCGGTCCCAGTAGAGCTGGCGAACCAGGTAGCGCAAGACCTGCGCCCGCTCACCGGCGGGCAGCGCCGCGGTAAAGGCCGTATGGAACCACCCCGCATGGCGCTTCCAGCCCTGCAGCAGCGTCCGGGCGGTGGCTTGCGGGTAGTGATGGCGTTGCACGGCATCCTCATCCTGAAGCGCGGTGGACGTGCCCGGCTCCATCCGCCGGTAGAAGAGTGGCTCGTCGACCAGGAGGAACTTGCCGAGTAGCGCGAGGTGGCCCATCAGCACGGCATCGGCCTGATGGTAGGGCTGCACGAGCCGCGTGCGCCGCAGCGCCGCCACCCGGATAAGCCCGTTAAACGCGTTGTTCAAGCGGAGAACCTGCAACAGATGGATCAGCCGGCGGGCCGGCGTCGCATCGAGAATCTGGATGTCGTCGGGATAATCCCGCGCATTTGCCGGGTCGAATTCGAAGAGGCGGGTGCGGGGGACGGCCAGCACCGCATCGGGGTCTTTGGTCAGGGCCGTGAGGCAGCGCTCGATGAAGGTGGGCGCGCACCAGTCGCTGGCCGAGGCCCACTTGAGAAACTCCCCCCTGGCGAGCCTGGCAACATGGCTGTAGTTCAGATTGGCGCCAATGTTGGTTGCCTGCGCCACGTAGTGGATCCGGTCATCCCGGGCCGCCAGTGCCTCCACCACCGCGCGAGTTCCGTCCGTCGAGGCGTTGTCACTGATGATCAACTCGAAATCGCCGCAGGTCTGGGCGGTGAACGCCTCGATGGCGGCGGCAATGGTGGCAGCCCCGTTGTACACCGGCATGCCGACCGTTATCCGCGGAGTACCGCTCATTGCCGGACCAGCGGCAAGGGCTGGTTTGGACCGGGGCACCGGACTGCCTGCTCAAACACGGCAGCGAGGCCATTGATCGTCGGTTGCCAGCCGAGACCAGCGGCGTGCGCGCGGGTGAGCTCGGGAGGGGGCCTGCGCAGCAGCAGTGCCTTGATCCCGGCCGCGAGACTGGCCGGCGTCCGCTCCGGCACCATAAGCCCTGCGGCGTCGCTGTTCACCAGTTCCGGCACCCCCTCCACGGGGGTGGCGACTACGGGTGTGCCGCAAGCCAGACTCTCGAGGACGACATTGGGCATGCCCTCGTGGCGGGACGTGAGGACGGAGAGGTCCGCGGCAGCGTAGTAGGTGACCAGCTGGTCCTGGCGAACATTGGGCAGGATCCGCACACGATCCGCCACGTTCATTTCCCGGGCTACCGCGAGCAGCCGGTCCCGGAGCGGCCCCTCGCCCACAATGACGAGGTCTGTACCGGGAACCAGCGGCAGGGCGCGAATCATCAGCTCGTGATCCTTCACGTCAACCAGGTTACCAACCGCAAGAAGGGTCTGCCGGACAAAGCCGGCCGCCTTCCGGGCTGCGGTCCGCTCAACCGGCCGGAACTTGTCGAGGTCCACCCCGTTGCGCAGGGTCAGCACACGGTCGGCCGGTACACCCAGGCTCAGCAACAAACCACGAAGGGCATCCGACACAGTGACCACCCTGGCGGCCCCGGTGCACGCCCAGCGAATCAAAGCCCCGGGCACGGCGAAGCGCGGAAACAGGGTGACGTCCTGCCCCCGGGCCGTGAGGACGTAGGGCAGTTTGAGGCGACGGGCCAGGAGTGCAGTGGCCACCCCATCGGGATAGAGAAAGTGCCCATCAAGCACCACCGGGCCCTGTACGCCTGCCACGATGCTGCGCACCACGGAAAGGATGCCAGCCGCATACAGGAACGGTGCTACGGACATGCCCACCTTGGGAACCGTCGCGTAGCGGGGGTGCAGAATGAGGCGCCCTGACCTCTGCTCGGAGGCTGGCACCCGGGCAAACCGCCCATAGCGGCCGAAGGCCCCGGAGCGGAATGGAAACCAGGGCACTGGTGCCACCACATGCACAGTGAAGCGACCGGTTGCCGCCAGGTGTCGCAGGCGCTCCTCGACGAAAATGCCGTGCCTGATCTGCTCGGAATTCGGATACAGACTGCTGATCGTAACGACGTTGATCACGGCAGAATCAGCGTGCCAGGTGCCGGCGCATGAACCCGTCGAACATCAGCAGCGACCAGATCAGGGCGCTGTGATCGCGACGCCCGGCGAGATGCCGGCTGACGATCCGCTCGAGGCTGGCCGGGTCGAAGAAGCCGGCGGCGAGAAGGTTGGGACTCGTCGCCAGGGCGCGTACCTGGCCGGCCAGGGGGCCCCGAAACCAGCGATCCAGGGGCACAGCGAAGCCCATTTTCTTGCGGTAGAGAATGGACTCCGGGAGGATGTTCTCGAGGCTCTTCTTGAAGATGTACTTACCCTCTCCCCGCTTCAGCTTCAGGGCAGACGGAATGCGGGCGACCCATTCAACAAAGTGGTGATCGAGCAGCGGCACCCGAACCTCGAGGCCATGGGCCATGCTCGCCCGGTCGACTTTCGTCAGGATGTCCCCCGGAATGTAGGTCTTGAAGTCCAGGTACTGGGCCATGGTCAGGGTATTGGGGAACTTCCTGCCCCGCAGGTACTGGTCGAAGACTTCCCGCGACCGGTAGCCGCCGAGGGCCGTCCGCAAACCCGGTGAGTACAGCTCGGCGCGGAGCTCATCGTGGGCGATGGACACGGCATGCAGGTAGGCGCCCGCACTGTCCCGGGCGAGTGCCTGAAAAGTGCTCTTGCCACGGACGAAGCGCGGGGCCCAGTCCAGCTTTGGATACCAGCGCCCGAGCAGGCCAAAGAGTGACGAGCGCAGGGCATCGGGCAGCACTGCGCGCACGGCTTCTTCGCCGGCAAACAAACGGTAGCGACGGTAGCCGGCAAAATTCTCGTCGCCGCCGTCTCCCGACAGCGCCACTTTCACATGCTGTCGGGTCGCTGCGCACAGCCGGTAGGTGGGGATGGCAGAACTGTCGGCATAGGGTTCGTCGTAGGTATCAACGAGTTGGTCGAGCAGCGTCAGGTCGTCAACCTTGACGCGATTTTCAGCGTGATCCGTGCCCAAAAGGGCAGCCACCTGACGCGCGAAGGCGGATTCATCGAAGGCAGGCTCGTCCACCGCGATGGAACACGTCTTGACAGGGCCGGTTGCCGCCTGCGCCATCATCGCCACTACGGCGCTGGAATCCACCCCGCCGGACAGGAATGCACCGAGGGGTACATCGGCAATCATCTCGGCCCGGACTGCGCGCCCGAGTCGCGCCAGCAGTTCCTCTTGCAGCGCCCGTGGATCAGTGGGCACGTCTCCCACCTCGTCGTAGCGCAGGTCCCAGTACTGACTCAGCTGCTGCCCGCCTGAGCGCAGGTCATACAGCAGACTCCACCCAGGGTGGAGCTTAAACACGCCGGCGTAGATCGTCTTGGGTTCCGGCACGTAGCCGAAGGTGAAGTAGTCCTCCACCGCCGTGGGATCGATCTGGCGCGGAAACTCCGGGTGCTCGGCCAGGGCCTTCAGCTCGGAACCGAACACCAGATGTCCACCCGGAAGCTCCGCGTAGTAAAGCGGCTTGATGCCGAGGCGATCCCGGGCCAGAAACAGGGTCCGCCGGTTGCGGTCCCACAGGGCGAAAGCGAACATGCCGTCAAAGCGCTTGACGCACTCGGTGCCCCACTGCTCCCAGGCATGCACGATGACTTCGGTGTCGGAACGGGTGTGAAACCGGTGACCCAGCGCTGCCAGCTCGTCAACGAGGGCAGAGAAGTTGTAGATCTCCCCGTTGAAGACCACGCAGACGGTCCGGTCCTCGTTGAACATCGGCTGTTCGCCGGTTTCGAGATCGATGATGGAGAGCCGGCGGTGGGCCAGGCCAACCTCCCGCTCCACGTGACAACCGGCACCATCGGGACCCCGATGCGCGATACGTCCGTTCATTGCCTCAAGGAGCGTCCGGTTTATTTCCGGGGAGCCTCTGACCGCAAGAATGCCTGCAATGCCACACATGAGGATCAGGCCACCCGCAGCGCCGGCGCTGGCAACAAGCCGGCATACAGGGCCGCGTAGCGCTCCAGCATCGTGCCCAGGCTGAACTCGAGTTCGGCGCGCCGCCGCGCCGCCCGGGACTGGGTCGCCGTCAGCTGGGCATCCTGAACATACCGCTCAAGGGCATCTGCCATGGCGACCGGTGAGGCCGGCGGCACGAGGAGGCCGTTCTCGCCGGCCACCACGAGCTCGGAATTGCCGCCGACGTCGGTCGCAACGACCGGCAGGCCGCAGGCCATGGCCTCGAGAATGGTGTTGGAGATCCCTTCGTTGATGGACGGGAGGACAAACACGTCCAGCTGGCGCATTAGCTCCGGAATGTCGTCCCGCCAACCCGTCACGACGGCCAGGTCCTGACAGCCGCCCGCTGCGAGGATCGACTGCACGCTCTCCCGCAGGCTGCCGTCGCCAACGAGGACGAGGCGCAGGCTCGCCCGGTACGCGGGCTGGCGGCGGACCAGCTCCGTAAAAGCCAGCGCCAGTGTGCACGGATCTTTGACGGCTTCGAGGCGGGATACCGTGCCGATGACAAACAACGGATCGCGGGCCCCCGGAGGAAACAGCGGCGCTGCCCGGGATTGCCCGGGGGCGAAACGTCCGGTGTCCACGCCGTTATAGATCTGGCTGATGTCTTCGGGCGCAATCCCGTCTGCCTCGTGCAGCCACTGCGCAATGTGCCGGGACACCGCCACATGTCGCGTGATAGCCGGCCCGCACAGGCGGCGCAACAAGGCCCGGCGCGGCCGGTCGCCGTGCAGGTCGTCCACGTCCCACCCGTGATAGCCGTGGATGCGGACCGGGACCCCGGCCGACCAGGCGACAACAGCACAGTCCACTACCCCCGGATTGCGCGTGTGGACGGCGGCCGGGCGCAAGCGCCGAAGCAGGCGCCACAGGCGCGCGTAGGCCGGCAGGTCCTTGCCGGGTCGCTTGTCGAGGGAATACACCTGCACGTCGGCACGCCGGAGACGGTGGCGAAAGTCCGAAAACCCCGCCAGGCAGATGACCGCATGGCGAAAACGGTCCGGGGGCAAGCCATTGATAAGGTTGACTACCCCGTTCTCCAGGCCGCCGTAATCCAGCCGATGTACGACGTGTGCAATCAGGGGAATAGCCATGGGGAAACCGGGATCATATTGCAGTGCCATCTTCGCAGGTTAGTGGCGGGCAAAACAGGACATACCACCGGGTCACTCAGCGGCAGCAGCAGCGGCCAACGCTGACCAATCCCGGCATCCTTGAAGCCGGTCACGGAAAGGCAGCGCCAGGAGCCCCAGAGTACGCCTAGAACGCGGGCAACCCGGAGCGTGGTCCATTGGCTCTCTGGCCCGATTGCGAAAAACAAAGATGCCTGTACCAACCGGGCCTTATCTATAATACTTACCGTGGTTTTTCATTAGCCCACGGGGGATGAATTCATGCGCTATCCACTTCTGACGACCCTCTTGTGCCTGACCGCGCTGGCCCTAGGCGGCTGCGCGAGTTCCAGGCCCACTGCGGTGCAGACTGAAACTGACGCGGCCGTCGTCGACGAGTACGTGATTGGGCCTGGAGATACGGTGCAGATCTTCGTCTGGCAGCACCCGGAAGTCTCGGTCTCATTGCCGGTCCGACCGGATGGCCGGATCTCCACCCCGCTCGTAGAAGACATGCCGGCGGTGGGCAAGACGCCGACCCAGCTGGCGAGGGACATCGAGTTGTCCCTGGGCGAGTACATCCGCTCCCCCAAGGTCAACGTGATTGTCTCGAACTTCGTCGGCACGTTCAGCACTCAGGTGCGGGTAGTGGGCCAGGCAACAGCGCCGCAGGCGATCCCGTTTCGCCAGGAGCTGACCCTGCTGGACGTCATGATCCAGGTCGGTGGCCTCTCCGAAAACGCGGCCGGCAACCGGGCAAAGATCGTGCGGCGGAATGGCGGCGCCCAGGAAGAAATCCCGGTGCGCCTGGATGATCTGCTGAACAAGGGCAAGATCGGGGCCAACGTAGCCATGCGGCCCGGCGATGTTCTGATCATTCCGGAGTCGCGATTGTGAGTCACTACAGGGGCCCTACCCGGGCCGCCAACTGACAGGCAGGACGATGACGCCAGCAAAGCCCTTGGACGTCGCCCACCTGCGGCTGATGCTCATCGAGCAGGCCTTCGGCATGTGGCGCTTTCGCTGGCTCGCTCTGACGCTGGCCTGGATCATCGCGCTCCTGGGCTGGGTGTTCATTCTCGCCATGCCTAACCGCTATGACGCCTCCGCCCGGGTCTACGTCAACACCGAGACCATTCTGAAGCCGCTGCTGGAAGGCCTGGCGGTCCCCACGGACACGCTGAGTCAGGTGGGCATGATGACCCAGGCCATGCTCAGCCGACCCCAGCTGGAATCCGTTGCACGGGGAACCGGGCTACTGGCCGGGAACGCAACGCCGGAAACTACCGAGGCACTGATCGCGGGTATCCGGAAGCGCATCTCTATTACGAAGGCACAGGGCCAGGACATTTACCTGATTGCCTACCAGGACCCGAGCCCGAAGATGGCCCGGGATGTCGTCCAGTCCCTGCTGAACAACTTCATGCAGAACTCGCTGACGGCGGATCGCACCGATTCCGTCCAGGCCCAGAATTTCCTCACCAGCCAGATCGCCGTCTACGAGAAGCGGCTGGTGGAGGCCGAAGAGCGGCTGGCTGAGTTCAAGAAGCGTAACGTCGGGCTGATGCCGGGGGAAGGCGGCGACTACTTCGTCCGCATGCAGACCGCCCAGGCAACACTGCAGGAACTCGAGGGGCGGGTCTCGGCCATCGCACAGCGCAAGGTAGAACTGGACCGGCAGCTGGAGGGCGAGGAGCCCTCCTTCGGCCTGGCAGACGCGACCAAAGGCATGGGCGGCGGATCCACCTCGGTGGATGCGACGATCACGAGCTTCGAGGCCCAGCTCGAGAAACTCCGACTGCAGTTCACGGACAAGCATCCCGACATCGTCAACGTGAACAAGACCCTTGAAGACCTCTATCGCCTGAGGGACGAGGAACGCGCCCGCAACCGCTCCAGTGGTGGCAGCAGCGCGTCCAACAGCCTGAAAATGAATCCGGTGTATCAGGATATCCGGATGGCGCTCAGCCGCGCCGAAGTCGAGCTTGCCGGCCTCCGGCCACAACTCGGCGAGAAGCGGGCCGCCGTGGGCTACCTCCGCCGGATGATCGACACGATTCCGGAGGTAGAGGCACAGTTGAATCGCCTGAACCGGGACTACGACGTGGTCAAGCGGCAACATGAAGCCCTGCTCGGGCGGCTCGAGTCGGCGCGGCTCGCGGACCAGGTGCAGCAGGACAGTGAGGCTGTCGTCTTCGACATCCTGGAGCCTCCGCAGGAACCCCTGTCGCCAGCCGCACCAAACCGTGGTCTCCTCAATCTGGTGGTCCTACTGGCGGGCCTCGGTGCCGGCGCCTTCGTGGCCTTCGCGATGAACATGCTTGATCCTGTGTTCTACTCATCACGGCACCTCAAGGACACGCTGTCCATTCCGGTGTTCGGCACCCTCCCCCGCCGCAGCGCCATGGTGGTTCCCGACCAGTTCCGGCCATTCGCGCTGAGTGCGGGTGCATTGGTATTTGTGTGTCTGGTGGTGAATGTGGCAGGCCGACAGGGTCTGGAACCTCTAAAGCAGCTGCTGGCAGGCTGAAATCCCATGAAGGTTGGCCCATGAACATCATTGAAAAAGCCATCCGCCTCCGGGACGCCGAGTCGCAGGACGCTGCTGCCCGGAGTCCCGGGCGACGCCCGGCAAGCCCGCGCACCCAGAAGGCGCCCAGCCGGGTGACTGGTGAACCCGCAAGATTCCAGCGGCTCGCGGAGATCGGCATGTTGCCGGATCCGGAACAGGACCAGATCCTGATCGAGCAGCTGCGGCACCTGCGGCGCCCGATCCTCCAGAACGCTTTCGGACCCCTCGCAGACGGTGTGGCCAACGTCGTCATGATCACGAGTGCCCGGCCGGGTGCCGGGAAGAGTTTTGTTTCCGGGGCAATCGCCGGGGCCCTGACCAGGGCCAGGGAGCTGTCCGTGGTCCTTATCGACCTGGACAACGTCCGTGGCACGCTGACCAAAGGCCTCGAGCTGTCGGACAGGGTCGGGTTCTTTGACGCTGTGGACAACCCGGACGTCTCCCTGGAGTCCACGCTGGTGGCGACGGAGATTCCGGGACTGCGCGTCATCCCCACGGGCCAGCAGACCCAGTTCTCCGCTGAACTCCTGAACAGCGAACGAGCCCGACAGCTCATGCGCCGGTTCTCGGAGGACGAACCCACCCGAATCATCATTCTGGATACGCCGCCACTGCTGTCCACGCCGGATGCCCACGCCATTCTTGACCTGGCCCACCAGATCGTCGTGGTCGTGGAAGCGGGCGTTACCACCCAAAGCGAAATGAAGCAGCTCCTGGAGTCCATTCATGGCGACAAGCCAGTGGGCCTCGTGCTGAACAAGGCGGTGGGCGGCATGACGTCCCTCTACGGGGGCGACTATTATGCGCTGGCCAATGACCCGGCTTAAGACGCAGCGCCTGCCGTGGCGCAAGGTCGTGGGCAGCGTCGTGGTCCTGGCCGCGGCCACCCACTGGCCCTCCGCCCGGGCCCTGGATATCCGTCCGTCAGTTCGGTTGGGCACGGTCTACACCACCAACTTGGCATTGACCCCCAATGACGAGGTCGATGACTTCGTCATGCGGGTCGACCCCAGCGTGGCGGTGACCCACAAGTCCCAGCGCATAGACTTTAGGGCTGATTACACCTATTCGTATCTGCGCTATCAGGACGCCGCGGAACAGGACGCAAGCTTCAGCGAGGGGGCAGCAAATCTCGACCTCACCCTGATCCCGGATGCCTTCTACCTGGAGTCATTTGCGGAGCGGAGCCAGCAGCTGATCAACCCGGAGAGTGTCGTCTGGTGGACGAACGTCCCGATCGTGGATAACCGAACCAACGAGAACCGCATTGAAACCAGCCCACATCTCAAGACCGAAATCCGGGGTGTGGATATCGACTCGCGCTATGTCACGGGCCGGGTGAGCTACCCGTCCTCGGACCTGCAGAGCGTCAACTATCAGGAAACCCACACCGCCATAACTGGCCCGGAACGCGGCAAGGGGCTGTCCTGGGGTCTGTTCCATGACTACGAGGTTTACGAGTACGAGACCCCTCCGGACAGCAAGCTGCAGCTCGCCTACCTGACGCTGACCTACGGCTTCCGGAGCGCTGGGGATTTCTTCGTCTTCGGCTCGGCCGGCAAGGAAAGCGACTACCGGGACTTCACCAGTGCCTCCCTCGACGAACCGTACTGGGAGATCGGCGGGCGACACGTCGGCGGCCGGCTGCTGGTGGAAGCGGCTTTCGGTGACCGGAGCTACGGAAAAACTTTCCGCGGCCGAATCCGGCAGGAACTCAATGCGGGGAGCATCGAGCTGCTGTATTCCGAAGTACCATCCGTCCAGGAAGGACTGTTTCAAGCACGCTCGAAGGACCCCGTCGCCCCCCAGCCGCCGCAGGTTCCGCCATCCACACTCGACCCTGGCCTCGGCCAGCGCTTTGTCTACAAGCTCGCTAGTGCAACGCTGTTGAAGGAACTGGGCCGTAACCAGCTGACGGCAGCGGCTATCTACTACCAGCAGGACGACATCCTCGAGCGCTGCGTGCCTGGCCCCGGGTGCAACGACCCTGCTCCCGCCGATGTGCAACAGAATTCCGAAGATCAGCTCAGTTTCACCCTGGGCCTGACGCGGCAGATTGGGCGACGAACGTCAGCCGGACTGGAAGGTCAAATCGCCAGGCGGGATTTTGCGGACGGGACCGATGACCAGGTAAATGCCCTGCGGCTCGTGGGCAACTACGCCTTTGGCCGGAAGCTGGGTCTGGAGGGTTATGTGGCCCGCTACCAGCAGCAGGGCTCAGACGACCTCGAGAACAACTACGTGGAGATCCAGGTCGGACTTTCTGTCAACTACGATTTCCGCTGAATGACCCCCGACGGCCACGGCATACGCAACGGCATGTCGGTTGACGTGGAAGAGCACTTTCAGGTTAAGGCCTTCGCTGACTGCATACCCCGCAGCACCTGGAACTCTGCGCCGTCCCGCGTCGAAGATAATGTCCAGAGACTGCTGGCGCTGTTTGCGGAACACCAGGTCCAGGCAACGTTTTTCACCCTGTCCTGGATCGCTGAGCGCCATCCCGGGTTGCTTCGGGCAATCGCCGCCGCCGGCCACGAGATTGCGAGCCACGGGTGCGAGCACATCCCCGTTTACGAGCAGACCCCTGCGGAGTTTCGCGAGGACGCCAGCCGGAGCAAAGCCGTGCTGGAGGATATTGCAGGTGTCCGGGTGAGCGGCTACCGGGCCGCCAGCTTCTCCATCATTCCAGAGAGTGCCTGGGCATTTGAGGAACTGGAGCGCGCCGGCTACCAGTATTCATCGAGCATTGTCCCCGTCAGCCACGACATCTACGGCTTTCCTGGAGCGCCGCGCTTCCGGCACCAGCCAACGACTGCAGGCCAGCTGACCGAGTGCCCTGCCAGTACAGTGAATGCCGCCGGACGGCTCTGGGCCTGCGGGGGCGGCGGCTTCTTCCGCTTCTTCCCCTACCCCCTGTTTCGCTGGGCGATCCGGCGGGTCCACGCACACGATGGCCAGCCGCATTTCTTCTACATGCACCCCTGGGAGGTGGATCCGGACCAGCCGCGGGTTACCGGGGCCAGCGCCCGTTCGCGCTTTCGTCACTATGTGAACCTGGACCAGACCGAGCCCCGCCTGCGCCGCCTGCTGCGGGACTTCAGCTGGGACCGCTACGACCGGGTCCTTGGCATCCAGCCGGGCGCATGACGCTCGCGGTCAGCACACTGGGAGCCGGTCCGGCCGAGACCTCCGCCTGGGACCGCTTCGTCCGCGGGACGCCGGGCGGTACGCTGTACCATCTGGTTGTCTGGCGCCAGGTCTTTGCCCGGGAGTTCGGCTGGGAAACCCACTATCTCCAGGCCCGGGACGCCGCCGGCATCGCCGGCATACTGCCCCTGGTCCGACTGAGGAGCCGACTGTTCGGCGATTTTCTGGTGTCCCTGCCTTACGTCAATTATGGGGGCGTGCTCACCCAGAGCGAGGCCGCAGACCGTCTGCTCCTCGACTCCGCAGCAGCCCTGGCAAGCGCCCTGGGGGTCAGTCACCTGGAACTGCGCGAACTGCGTCCTCGCGGCTCCGCCTGGCCCGTCCGGACAGACAAGGTCATCATGGAATCCGGCCTGGCGACGAGCGCGGACGAGCACTGGGCGGGGTTGCCCTCCAAGCTGCGGTCCCAGGTGCGCCGCC
>JBBQJK010000014.1:0-13451 GCA_038325835.1 Gammaproteobacteria bacterium | reverse complement strand
CTCGTTGGCCTCCCTGTTGGCTTGAACCGCTGCCTTGTAGGCGTGGGAGCGGTTCATGAGCCCCTTGGCCGTAACGGTCGTCAGAATCCACGTGAGTTCGGGAATCTCGGGAACATCCGACTGCCGGTAAAAAACCGAGCGGCTGGTGTCCAGGCCCAAGGCCAGCCAGGTCGCTGCAATTTCCAGGCTCGACTGGCGCACGAGTGCAGGATCCTGATTCTTCACGAGCGCGTGGTAGTCGGCCAGAAAGTAGAACGACTGCACGTCCCGACGCTGGCTGGCAGCAATCGCGGGACGGATCGCGCCGACATAGTTCCCCAGGTGGGGCGTGCCTGTGGTGGTGATCCCGGTGAGATGCGTTTCCATGGGGTCGGTAGTTTAGACTTACCGTATGCAAGCTGCCGCGCGACTCTACCGCCCGCATATCGAAGCCCTGGGTGCCCGGTACGATACGGCCCTGGAGAGCACGGACTTCGATGCCGTCCTCATCGGCGCCGGCGTCCCCGTGCAGATTCACCGGGACGATATGGATTATCCCTACCTGACGGAGCCACTCTACCTCCAGTGGGCACCCCTGGCAGCCCATCCCGGGTCGGCGCTGCTTTATCGGCCCGGGCGCAAACCCCTGCTGCTGGTCCTGGAGCCCGACGACTTTTGGCACCAGCCGGCGCCTGTGCCCCCGGGGCCCTGGCACAAGGCGCTGGATATTCGGGTGATCCGGCACCGGGACGACATCCGCAAGCACCTCCCTGCCGGGAAGACCCGCCTCGCGGTCCTCGGTGCCCCATTGCAGTGGCGGGGCATGGCCCTCCCCGGCATGGCCCTGGCCGGCAGGCTGAACCCCAAACCTCTGTTGACCCACCTGGACTACGAGCGGGCCTGCAAGACGCCCTGGGAAGTGGCCTGCATACAGGTCGCCACGGCGCTGGGATTGGCCGGCCACCGGGCGGTGCGTCAGGCCTTTGCCGCCGGCTGCAGCGAATACGAAATGGGGCTGATCTTTCTGGCCGCCTGCGGTCAGACCGATGCCGAACTGCCTTACCCCGCCATTGTGGCGCTGAACCGGAACAGCGCGACCCTGCACTATCAGCATCGGGATCGGCACCGAATCCCCGCCCGGGAACGGCACAGCCTGCTGCTGGATGCCGGGTGTACCTGCAACGGCTATGCCTCAGACATCACGCGCACCCACAGCGCCCGGCGCGGTGAGTTTGCCGGCATGGTCCGGGACATGGACCGGGCCCAGCAGCGTCTTTGTGCGCTCGTCTGCCCGGGTGTCGCCTTTCCCGAACTGCAGATTGCCGCGCACCGGGAAATCGCCACACTGCTTGCCCGTTGGGACCTGGTGCGGATGACGCCGGAAGACATGGTGGCCCGGCGCGTGACCGACGCGTTCTTGCCCCACGGTCTGGGCCACCTCCTCGGCCTGCAGGTGCACGACGTGGGCGGTGGCCTCGCCAGCCGGCGCGGCGGTGAGCTCTCCCGGCCAAAGCGCTTTCCCCGTCTGCGGCTCACGCGGCCACTGGCAACCGGTATGGTCGTCACTATCGAACCCGGCCTCTATTTCATCGATTCCCTGCTCGCGCGGCTGCGCAGAAGCTCTCTCGCACGGCGAGTGAACTGGCGCCAGCTTGCCGCGCTGCGCCGCTATGGCGGCATTCGTATCGAGGACAATGTGCTGGTCACCCCCACCGGTTACCGCAACCTGACCCGCGAGCTCGAGTCGCCACTCTAGGCGGGTGGGCCGGATTCCCGGCCCCGGAGAACCAACCCCAAAAGCAAACGGCCCCGATGCCGTGCACCGGGGCCGTTTTTCGCTGCCCACCCTAGCGGGTTGCTCAGGTGGGCACAGGCCTGGTCGTTAAGGCCGTCTTACTTTTCGCAGTCCGTCCGCTTGGCCACAACGCGCCGGTTCTGGGCGCGGCCCTCGGCGGTCTTGTTGTCGCCAACGGGATCGCTCTCGCCCCGGCCCACCACCTGCATTCGGTCCCTGGCAATGCCCTTGGTCGCCAGGTAGTCGGCGGCCGAATTGGCGCGGCGCTCGGAGAGGCCCATGTTGTAGGCGTCGGTTCCGGTGCTGTCGGTAAAGCCGTCGATGGTGCCGGAGATGAACTTGAGGCGGGTCAGATTCTCCGCCATCTCGTCCAGAACCAGCTTGTCGGCATCACTGAGTTCGGCAGAATCCGTCTTGAAGGTGAGCTGACGGCTCACGTCGCAAGAGCAACCTACCGAACCAACGCGATCGCCACGGGGGGTCTCGGGGCACTGGTCCGTGCCATCGAGGACGCCATCACCATCGCTGTCCTTGGGGGCGGCGGGTGCGAGCGGTGGAGGCGGCGGCGGCGCAGCCACGACGCGGGCGGGCGGCGGCGGCGGCGGCGCGATCTCGTTACCACCAAACCAGTACTCCACGTTCAGGCTGGCGCGCCAGGGCGCATCCAGGCCGTCGTCAAAATTCACGTCCAGGTACTCGCCTTCGACGGTCGCTGCCCAGTGGTGGGCAAAGCGCCAGCGGGCACCCACTGCGGCCGCGAAGCCGCTGTCACTCTCGGAACCGGAATCGGAGACTGAGCCGATGCCCTCGCCACCATCCGCGGAAAACTTGAGATCGGCGTTCTGCCAGGTGTAACCCGCCTTGCCAAACAGGTCCCAGCGTTGCGCGACGGGCCAGTTGGCCACGCCATAGGCGGTCCAGCCGTCGATGCTGGTCTTAACGTCGCCGATCTTCGTTTTGTTGCCCGTGCCGGCTTCGACGAAATTGATATCGGACTCACCGTCAGCAGTGCCGCTGTAGCGGCCCTCGAGACCCAAATGGCGATTGAACATCCAGCCCACGTAGGCCTGGCCGCCAACCGGGAAGTCCTCAAAGTTGCCACTGGTGTCGATCTGCAGCGCATCCTGCAGCGCGTTGCTGAAGGAATCACTGGTCTGCAGGGAGGTGCCGTTGACCCCGAGGCCCAGATAGAGACCGTCATAGTCCCAGTCCCAGCGGTCGGCGTCGGCTGCCATGGCGGGGGCCACCAGGGCACTCGCGGCTGCCATGCCGGCCAAGGCCAGCTTCAGAGCCGTTACCCCCGGCCGCCGGGACCGAGGCAGCACCTTAAAGGCGGGAGTCTTGATCGATCTCATGGGATATCCCCTGTAGGTTGGTAAGTTGTTCTGTGGGCGACCGGGGTAGAGAGTACCCGGCTAAAGCAGCGTAAAAACCACGAATGCTTCTTTGCAGTGGCACTGTAACGCCAAGGGAAGGTTAAAGGCAACGCCAGACCGGGAGCCTCAACAAGGCTCGACGGGCACGTTCAGACGCGGAACGTCCTTACGCGGTCGCGGCCTTTCTTGCCCGGGGATTCTTGCTGGCCGCGGCCTTGGGAGCAGTCTTCTTCCGGGCCTTCTTGGCGGCGGGGGCGGCAGACTCGGCGGCCGCCGGTGCGGCCTTGTCCGTCAGCATGACCAGGGCCATCGGCGCCGCGTCGCCGGCCCGAAAGCCCATTTTCAGGATGCGCAGGTAACCACCGGGGCGCGCCTTGAAGCGGGGACCCAGGTCGTTAAAGAGCTTGCCGACGGCAGGCCGATCCCGCAGGCGGTCAAAGGCCAGACGCCGTCGCGCCACACCGTCTTCCTTGGCCAGGGTTATCAGCGGCTCTACGACCCGCCGCAGTTCCTTGGCCTTGGGCACCGTGGTACGAATCGTCTCTTCACGAATCAGAGACGCTGCCATGTTGCGGTACATGGCAGTCCGGTGGCTGCTCTTCCTGCCGAGGGCTCGGCCGGCCTTACGGTGCATCATCGCGGGTCAATCCGATCAGTCTAATGTTCAGGCGGCCATGTCGTTGTGCTTGGCCAGACCCGGGGGCGGCCAGTTCTCGATACGCATACCGAGGGACAGTCCATGACTCTCCAGGACTTCCTTGATCTCGGTCAGGGACTTCTTGCCCAGGTTCGGAGTACGGAGCAGTTCGACTTCCGTGCGCTGGACGAGATCACCGATGTAGTTGATGTTCTCGGCCTTGAGGCAGTTGGCCGAACGTACCGTGAGCTCGAGTTCGTCCACAGGACGGAGCAGGATGGGCTCGATCTGGGACTCGGCGGCCGTTGACTGGGTCTCGTCCTGCCCGCGGAGCTCGAGAAACACATCCAGCTGATCCTTGAGTATGGTGCCAGCCCTGCGGATGGCCTCTTCCGGATCAATCGTGCCGTTGGTCTCGACATCCAGGACCAGTTTGTCCAGATCCGTGCGCTTCTCAACGCGGGCCGACTCAACCGTGTAGGTCACCTTGCGAACCGGGCTGAAGGACGCATCAAGCCGCAGCCGGCCGATGCTGGTGCTCTGCTCATCTGGATCCTGCTGGGTGACGGCGGCGCGATAGCCCCGGCCTCGCTCAATGGTCAGCAGCATCTTCAGCTCGCCGCTACTGGTCAGATTGGCAATGATCTGCTTCGGGTTAACGATTTCGACGTCATGGTCCGTGACGATATCGCCTGCGGTAACAGGGCCAGGACCCTTGCGGTGCAAAGTGAGCTCGACGCGATCCCGGGAGTGCATACGGATCGCCACGCCCTTCAGGTTCAGCAGGATTTCGACGACATCTTCCTGAACACCCTCGATGCTGGTGTATTCATGCAGGACGCCTTCGATTTCGGCCTCCACAATGGCGGCACCCGGCATGCTCGACAGCAGCACCCGGCGCAGTGCATTGCCCAGGGTATGACCGAAACCCCGCTCCAGGGGCTCAATGACAATACGCGCGCGGTTACCGGTCTCGGCCTGAACCCGGACGCTACGTGGCTTCAAGAATTCGCTGATTGATGACTGCATATCTGACAGGCCTCCTAAAATACCTGGACCTGAACTACTTATAAGAATTGCTTGGACTACTACTTGGAATAGAGCTCGACGACGAGGTTCTCGTTCACATCAGGCAGGATGTCATCCCGGCCCGGGAGATTCTTCAGCGTCCCCACGAGAGCCTGATCATCCACATCCACCCACTCGGGGAAACCAACCTGGCTGGCCATGGACACTGCATTCTTGATCCGCGGCTGAGCCTTGGCCTTCTCGCTGACCTCGATCTTGTCGCCAGCAGCAACCTGATAGGACGGGATGTTGACCAGTTCACCGTTCACCTTGATCGCGCAGTGGCTGACCAGCTGACGAGCCTCAGCGCGTGTTGCGCCGAAGCCCATGCGATAGACGACGTTATCCAGGCGTCCCTCGAGCAGCTTCAGGAGGTTTTCACCTGTCGACCCCTTCATCCGGGCCGCCTTGAGGTAGGTGTTGCGAAACTGGCGCTCGAGTACGCCGTACATACGGCGAAGCTTCTGCTTCTCGCGCAGCTGTAAACCGTAGTCGGACACCCGGGCTTTCCGGGCGCCCTGCTGGGTACCCGGGGGGGTCTCCAGCTTGCACTTGGTCTCGAGAGGTTTGATGCCGCTCTTCAGGAAAAGGTCCGTACCTTCCCGTCGGGCAAGCTTGCACGTTGGTCCGCGATATCTGGCCATGCTGGATAGTCCTTAAACGCGACGCTTCTTCGGCGGGCGACACCCGTTGTGGGGGATCGGCGTAATGTCTTCAATATTGCTGATGCGAAAGCCGGCGGCGTTCAGCGAACGTACCGCAGACTCTCGCCCCGGTCCCGGTCCACTGACATACACCTCAAGTGCCTTGAGGCCGTACTCAAGCGCAGCCTGGCCCGCCCGCTCCGCGGCTACCTGGGCGGCAAACGGCGTGCTCTTGCGCGAACCCTTGAAGCCACAGCTGCCTGCTGTAGCCCAGCTGAGCGTATTGCCCTGACGGTCGGTGATCGTAACGATCGTGTTGTTGAAGGTGGAGTGGACATGGGCTATGCCGTCAACGACATGGCGCTTCGAGCCCTTCCGCACCTTGGGGGTTACGGCCGTGGCGGGTGCGCCTTCCGCTGCGGGCGTTGCCGCTGCGGCGGGGACGTCGACTACTGCTGGATCCTGTGCCATCTGTCTTCTCTTCTCTTGCTTGATCTGTGCTTATCTGCGGATAGCCCGGCGGGGGCCCTTCCTGGTGCGTGCGTTGGTGCGCGTGCGCTGGCCGCGCATGGGCAGCCCCTTGCGGTGACGGATTCCCCGGTAGCAGCCGAGGTCCATCAAGCGCTTGATGCTCATGGAAACTTCACGCCGCAGATCGCCCTCGACGGGAAAGCGGGCTATCTCGGCGCGAATCCGCTCAATTTCCGGCTCGCTCAGGTCCTTGACCTTCACGTTCGGCTGAATGCCGGATGCCTCGCACACGCGCAGTGCCCGGTTACGGCCCACACCGAATATGTGCGTCAGTGCAATACCGACATGCTTGTTCGGCGGAATATTTATGCCAGCGATACGTGCCATGACTTAACCCTGCCTCTGCTTGTGCCGGGGATCACTGCAGATCACCCGCACTACGCGCTTGCGACGAACGACCTTGCAGTTTCTGCAGATCTTCTTGACTGATGCCCGAACCTTCATAACCGACTCCCGTCGTCAGCCCCTAACGGAGCTGACCCGCCCTTCCATAGCCGCCGAAGTTGGCCTTCTTCAGCAGACTGTCGTATTGATGAGACATCATGTGTGCCTGTAACTGGGCCATGAAATCCATGGTCACTACCACGATGATTAGCAGCGACGTGCCGCCGAAATAGAACGGTACGCGCCAGTAGAGAATCATGAATTCGGGCAGCAGGCAGACTGCCGTTACGTAGATGCCACCCCAGAAGGTCAGCCGGGTGAGCACCTTGTCAATGTAGTTGGCCGTCTGCTGGCCCGGGCGTATACCAGGGATAAACGCCCCGCTCTTCTTGAGATTATCCGCCGTCTCGCGGGAGTTGAACACTAGGGCCGTATAGAAGAAGCAGAAGAACATGATCAAGCTGGCATACAGCATGATGTAAATAGGCTGGCCCGGTGACAGCTGAGCAGAGATGTCCTGCAACCAGCCAAAGCCCTCATTTGTACCGAACCAGCTGGCGATGGTGGCTGGGAACAGGATGATGCTGGAGGCAAAGATGGGCGGAATGACGCCTGCCATATTGATCTTGAACGGCAGGTGGCTGGCCTGGCCCGCATAGACGCGGCGACCCTGTTGCCGGCGGGCGTAGTTGACAGTGATTCGCCGCTGCCCCCGCTCCATGAAGACCACAAAGGCAGTCACTGCCACGATCAACAGAATGAGAATCAGCGCCACGGCGGGATTCATCTCCCCTGAGTTCACTAGTTCCAGGGTGCCGCCGATAGCGGCTGGAAGCCCCGAGACGATGCTGGCGAGAATGATCATCGAGATGCCATTACCGATACCGCGCTCCGTGATCTGCTCACCGAGCCACATCAGGAACATGGTGCCGCTTACCAAAGTGATCACAGCCGTGAAGAGAAAGCTGAAGCCGGGGGCAATGACGAGTCCCTGGTTCTGCAGGGCATAGGAAGCGCCCAACGACTGCACCAAGGCGAGTCCGACGGTTCCATAGCGCGTGTACTGGGTCAGCTTGCGACGACCGGATTCGCCTTCCTTGCGCAACTGGGACATCTGCGGAATCACGAGGCCGGCCATCTGGACGATGATGGACGCCGAAATATACGGCATGACGCCAAGGGCGAAGATGCTCAGTCGGCTCAGGGCTCCGCCCGAGAACATGTTAAACATCGCGAGAATCGTGCCCGACTGCTCTTTGAAGAACTGTTCCAGGGCTGCCGGATCAATGCCGGGAACCGGGATGAAAGTCCCCACCCGATAGACGATCAGGGCGCCTATCAGGAACAGCAGGCGCTGGCGCAGCTCGGAGAAGCGTGTTGCCTCGCCAAGTGCCTTCGCCGGATTGACCATGTCGCCTTTTGCCACGGTAAGTGCTGCCTGAACTCGTTTCTGTGCTTGTTTCGGGAGTCTTGCGCCGTCAGTCTTCGATGCTGCCGCCGGCGGCCTCGATAGCCTTGCGCGCGCCGGGGGTAACCTTGATGCCCTTGAGCTTCACTGCCGTCTCGATCTTGCCGGAAGCGATGACCTTGGCCGTTTCCACATCTTTGCCGACGATCTTGGCAGCCTTCAGGCTGGCCAGATCAATCACACCCGTCTTGATCAGGGTGAGCTCATGCAGGCGGACCTCGGCGGAGGCTGCGAGCAGGTGGGAAACAAAGCCGATCTTGGGCAAGCGCCGCTGAATCGGCATCTGGCCGCCTTCAAAACCGACCTTGTGATAGCCGCCGGCACGGGCAGACTGGCCCTTGTGACCCCGGCCACAGGTCTTGCCCTGGCCCGCCGAGCTGCCGCGCCCAACACGCTTGCGCGTCTTGCGGGAACCGGGCTTTATAGAATTCAGTTTCATGACTGTTCCTTAGGTCTACCGAGGCCTCAAACCTGCTCAATGCGCAACAGGTAGGAAACACTATTGATCATGCCGCGATTCTCCGGCGTGTCGGCCACAACGACCGACTGGTGCATGCGCTTCAGCCCCAGACCCAGGATGCAGGCCCGGTGACTCTTCAGACGACCGAACTTGCTCTTTACGAGGGTGAGCCTGACTTGCTTGGCTGCTGGCTTCGAAGTTGCCATGGCCTAACCCACCAGGTCCGCGAGAGACTTGCCGCGCTTGGCTGCGATGACGTCGGGCGAGCGCATGCCCTGGAGCGCGTTCATCGTGGCACGAACGACGTTGATTGGATTCCGGGACCCGTAGCTCTTGGCCAGGACGTTACGGACACCAGCGCACTCGAAAACCGCCCGCATTGCGCCACCGGCGATGATCCCGGTACCGTCGGATGCCGGCTGCATGTAGACGCGGGTTGCGCCGTGGCTCCCGGACTGCGCGTAGTGCAGCGTGTCTTTGTGCAAGGGGATCGGCTTGAGGTCCCGGCGGGCTGCCTGCATCGCCTTCTGGATGGCGGCCGGAACTTCCCGAGCCTTGCCGTAACCAAAACCAACTTTGCCCTTGCCATCGCCCACGACGGTAAGCGCCGTGAAGCCAAACTGCCTACCGCCCTTGACCACCTTGGCCACTCGGTTTACAGAGACGAGCTTCTCAAGATAATCATCACCGTCGCCTGAGCGCTCCGGAGCCATGCCTGCCTGTTTACGCGCCAATGTCAGAACTCCAAGCCGTTTTCGCGAGCTGCCTCGGCCAATGCCTTGACCCGCCCGTGGTACTGAAATCCGGACCGGTCAAACGCTACCCGCGTGACACCAGCCGCCTTTGCCTTCTCTGCGATCGTCCGGCCAACCACTGCGGCGGCCGCTATGTTGCCCGTGCCATCCAAAGCGTCCCGCACTTCCTTCTGCAAGGTCGATGCGGCGGCCATCACGGTGCCGCCGTCTGGACCAATGACCTGCGCATAGATATGGCGCGGGGTACGGTGAATGGTAAGCCGGGCAACGCCCAGCTCCTTGATCTTGGAGCGTGAGCGTCGTGCTCGCCGCTGTCTGCTGTCTTTTTTGTTCATTGCGACTCGAAGTCACGACTGCCTGGTATTCAGCCAAAGGACTGAACCCGGCGCACTCGCTTACTTCTTCTTCGCCTCCTTAAGTACAACCTTCTCACCCGCATACCGCACGCCCTTGCCCTTGTAGGGCTCTGGCGGTCGATAGCGGCGTATATCGGCGGCAACCTGGCCAACCTTGTGCTTGTCGGCGCCCTTGATCAGGATTTCCGTCTGACTGGGGGTCTCGATCGTGATTCCATCAGGAACCGGAAAAGCCACCGGATGGGAGAACCCAAGAGTCAGATTCAGCTTCTTGCCCTGGGCCTGGGCGCGATAACCAACACCGACCAGCTCGAGCTTGCGCTCAAATCCCTTGGCAACCCCGCTGACCATATTGCTGAGCAGGGCGCGGGTGGTTCCAGCAATGGCGCGAGCACCCTGAGCTTCGGTAACGCTCGAGACCCGGGCCTCACCCTCGACCACTTTCACCTCAACCTCCGGGTGCAGCGCGAGGCTGAGCTCACCCTTGGGACCCTTGACGCGAACCTTGCCGCCAGCCTGGGTCAACTCGACCCCTTTAGGCAGCGGAACAGGCATTTTTGCAACTCTGGACATACTCTGAATACCTACGAGACGATCACCAGGAATCAGTTCCTAGGAAACTATGCAGATCACTTCGCCACCGTGGCCACCCGCACGGGCATCGCGATCGCTCATCACGCCCGCAGGCGTCGACACAATGGCAATACCGAGTCCGCCCTGGATCTTCGGCAGTGAATCCTTGCCCCGATAGACGCGCAGACCGGACTTGCTGACGCGCCGGATCTGGTCAATGACGGGGCGTCCATCAAAATACTTGAGCTCAATGGCCAGCTCGCGCTTGTTACTGCCCGTGTCCGTCGCCTCAAACCCCACGATGTAGCCCTCATCCAGCAGGACCTTCGCGATCGCTTCCTTTTGGGTTGACGAGGGCATTATCACGCTGGGCAATGCCACTCTCTGGGCGTTCCTGATGCGGGTCAGCATGTCAGCGATGGGGTCAGAAAGACTCATGTTTGGTTTACTCGGCCTGGTAGCGGTATCTGTTTAAGTGATATCTGTCTAAGTCGTGCGATCTGGCGTGTCTGTCTCCCCGGTAGCTGGAGCGAAACTACCAGCTCGCCTTCCTCAGCCCGGGTATGTCTCCCGCGAGCGTCAACTCCCGGAGCTTGACCCTGGACAGGCCAAACTTCTGGTAGTACCCCCGCGACCGCCCGGTGATGGCACACCGGCTGCGGATGCGACTGGGACTGGAATCACGGGGAAGCGCCTGCAGCTTGTCCATGGCGGCCTGCTTGTCGTCCGGTCGCGCCTTGGGGTTGCCGATAATCGCCTTCAGGGCACCACGCTTCTTGGCGTACTTCTGCACCAGCTTGGCGCGCTTCACATCGCGAAGAACCATCGATTTCTTGGCCATAACCTGCCTTATGACTCGGTTTGCTGGGCTGACTTGCGGAAGGGAAAATTGAAGGCGTCGAGGAGCGCCCGACCGCGGACGTCGTCGCCAGCGGTCGTGGTAATCGTGATATCCATGCCCCGGATCATGTCGATCTGGTCGTAGTCGATCTCCGGGAAAATGATCTGCTCCTGGATGCCCATGCTGTAATTGCCGCGACCATCAAAGGAACGACCATTCAGCCCGCGGAAATCGCGAATACGCGGGACAGCCACGCTGATCAGACGATCCAGGAACTCCCACATGCGCTGGCGGCGAAGCGTTACCTTGCAGCCCACCGGATAGCCCTCACGCACCTTGAAGGTGGCAATGGATTTCCGGGCCAGTGTGATCTGTGGCTTCTGGCCGGCAATGCGGGTCATGTCCTGCACTGCCTTCTCGATAACCTTCTTGTCCGTAATGGTCTCGCCCACGCCCATGTTGAGCGTGATCTTGGTAATACGCGGCAGCTCCATGACGTTATCGACCCCAAGCTGCTGCTTGAGCTTCGGTACGACCGTGCTTGCGTAGTATTCCTGCAACCTTGCCATATCTTCTTTCGCGGCTCCCTCGTCACCCGGGGCGGCTGCCCCGGCGTGCCTCAGGCGTCTACGACCTCATTGTTCGACTTGAAATAGCGGACCTTGCGGCCATCCTCGAGCGTCCTGTAGCCGATGCGGCCGGCCTTGCCGGTCGTCGTATTCAGGAGCGCCACATTCGACACGTGCAGTGACATCTCCTTCTCGACGATGCCCCCCTGCAGACCCTTGGCGGGATTTGGCTTCTGGTGCCGCTTGACGATGTTCACGTTCTCAACCCAGACGCGCTCGCCGTCGATGCGATTGACCGTGCCCTTTCGGCCCTTGTCCCGCCCCGCGATGACGATGACCTGGTCGTTCTTTTTGATGCGATTCATGATCTATCTGCTCACAGCACTTCGGGCGCCAGGGAAATGATCTTCATGAACTTCTCGTTGCGCAGCTCGCGGGTCACTGGCCCGAAAATGCGCGTGCCGATGGGTTCGAGCTTGTTGTTCAAGAGCACGGCAGCGTTACCGTCAAACCGAATCACAGAGCCATCCGGACGGCGAACGCCCTTGCGGGTGCGCACGACGACAGCGTTGTAAACCTCGCCCTTCTTGACCTTGCCCCGGGGGATTGCATCCTTGATGCTGACCTTAATCACATCACCAATGTAGGCATAGCGTCTGCGGGTACCCCCGAGCACCTTGATGCACATCATCTGCTTGGCGCCGCTATTGTCTGCAGCGGCAAGGTAAGTCTGCATCTGTATCATGATCGTTTCCCGGTTGTTTCAGCGTTACTGAGGCTAGGTAGGCGGCTCCCGTCAGGGGCCTGCCACTACACCTTGCCCGACGCCTCCGCCCGACGAAGAACCTCAACGAGGCGCCAGGCCTTCCGCTTCGAGTAAGGCCGGCATTCGGTGATCGACACCAGATCGCCAGCCCGGGATACGTTGCCTTCGTCATGGGCCAGGAGCTTGGTCGTGCGCCGCACGTACTTACCGTACTGCGGGTGCTTGACCAGGCGCTCCACCACTACCGCGACCGTCTTTTGCATCTTGCTGCTAACGACGGTGCCCGTCAGTGACTTCACCGCGGCAGCGCCCTCGCTGGCAACAACTGCTGCGGGATTGTTCTTTGCTGTGCTCATACTGCGCCACCCGCCTTCTTCTGCCGGGCCTGCTCAGTGAGCAGGGTCTTGATCCGTGCAATGCTCTTGCGAGCTTTCTCAAACTGATCCGGTCGGCTCAGCTGGCCAGTGGCTCGCTGCATCCGGAGATTGAACTGCTCCTTGCGGAGACCGAGAAGCTCTTCAGCCAGCTCGGTCTCACTCTTCTTGCGCAGGTCGTTAATTTTCATCGGCCCGATACCTGAATTAGATTACTTGACGGCTGACGAACGTCGTCGCAACGGGCAGCTTCGAAGCTGCAAGCCGAAACGCCTCGCGCGCGATCTCTTCGGTGACGCCCTCCATCTCGTAGAGGACGGTGCCGGGCTGGACCAGGGCCACGTAGAACTCAACGTTGCCCTTGCCGCTTCCCTGCCGGACTTCGAGGGGCTTGGCCGTCACGGGCTTGTCGGGAAAGATCCGGATCCAGACTTTGCCACCGCGCTTCACATAGCGCGTCATTGCCCGCCGGGCTGCCTCAATCTGGCGCGCTGTCAACCTGCATCGAGCGGTGGCCTTCAGACCAAACTCGCCAAAGGCGACGGTGTTGCCGCGCTGGGCGAGGCCACGGTTTCGGCCCTTGAACTGTTTGCGAAACTTGGTTCGCTTGGGTTGCATCATGAGCGTAAATCCTTAGCGGGCAGCCGGCGCAGCAGCTTCTTCTGCCGGTGCTTCCTGCTGATCGAATACTTCGCCCCTGAAAATCCAGACCTTGACGCCAATGACGCCGTAGGTCGTCATGGCCTCAGCGAGGGCATAGTCCATATCGGCGCGGAACGTGTGGAGGGGTACGCGACCCTCCCGGTACCACTCACTCCTGGCAATCTCGCCGCCATTCAAACGCCCGGCCACCATTACCTTGATGCCCTGGGCAC
>JBBQJK010000013.1:0-13644 GCA_038325835.1 Gammaproteobacteria bacterium | reverse complement strand
TGGCGAGGAGAGCAGCATTTCGTCGATGCTCTGCAGGCCAGGGCCTTTGTGGCGATCGAACAGCTGCATGTGCCAGGCGTCACAGATGATGGCGTGATTCTGAAAGGCCTGAAGCCGGCCTTTGGTTTCCATCCGCTGGGTCACTCGTCCGTCGAGGGCCGTATACGTTTCGCATTCCGCGAAGTCCGGGCCAAAACGAAACCAGCCACTGCCGGTGAAGCGGTCGTTGACCGTCAGGCGTACGAAGCAATCCGTTGGCAGCCACTGCTCATCGAGACTGTAGACGATGTCACGCATGACGCTTGGACGATCATCGATCTCGGAATGTGCGCTACACGTCCGCCGCCCGTCACTGTGCACGGTAATATGAAAATGCTCCCGGCCGCGTTCCTGGCCAAGCCGATCCGGCTTGTTGCTGGTATAGGCAATGGTGCCGCGGATGACGCGCTGGTCGCGCTGAAGAATGCTGGTATTCATGCCGGACGGTATCCCAGGCGGTGATCAGGGGCCGAGACTGTACGGGGAAAGGTTCCGGTAGCCAACTACTTGCCGGGCTTTTCGGCGGCGTCCGGGCCAGTTGTCCTCTCAATGACCGGGCCCTGGCCGGGCCGGGGCCGGGCGACCGGAACGGTATCTCCCTCGCGGCCCGACTGGAGGGCCGCCAGGCTGCCGGGCGCCAGCCGTGAAACGTCAATGACCGGGACGCGCTGGGTGCCCGTGCCACGACCGATAACCAGCCGTTCGCCGGCATAGCCACAGATGCGCGCGTTGGGGGGGGCGAAGGCCACACTTTCCACAAATCGGAGGTCACTCGACGGGGTGGCAATGCGGACGTGATAGGCGCGTTTCTCGTCGGGGGCATAGACGATGAGATTGCTCCTGTCCAGGACGCGAAAACTCTGGACCTCTCCGGGAAAAAAGCAGGCGGCAGTGCCCGTCGCCGAGGGCGGCGGAATCGGCAACTTCGCGCTGGCCGCCTGGTCGGTCGTCGCCGCACAACCCGCCACCAGGCAGCCCGCCAGCAGGCAGCCCGCCAGAGTGATGATCCGCATCTCCATCATCCCGTGGCCACCGGTCGGTCGGTCGACCGGATCCACTCGCTCCAGGAACCCGGATAGAGAGCGACGCCCGGGACGCCCGCCAGTGCCAGGGCGAAGATGCCCTGACAGGCCGTGACGCCGGAGCCGCACATGCAAACGACGTCACCAGGGTCTCGGCCTGCGACGTGGGGCGCGTAACGCAGGGCAAGCTCTGCCTCGCTGAGAAACGTCTGCTCGGGGGTCAGGTTCCCCGCGAACGGCACGTTGACGGCGCCGGGTACGTGGCCAGCCACGGGATCGATCGGCTCGGCCAGCCCCAGGAAGCGTTCCGCCGCGCGCACGTCCAGCAGCCGGATCGACCCCGCGCGCAGCGCGGCCCGAACCTCGGTGGTACCCCGGACTGGCAGCGCGCCCGCTTCGCCCTGAAAAACGTCCAGGCGCGGTTCTGGACAGACCGGGGAGAGCGGCAGGCCCGCCCTTTCCCAGGCCGCCAGCCCGCCGTCAAGCAGCACGACGTCCCGGTGGCCCATCCAGCGCAGCAACCACCAGAGCCGGGCCGCAAGGCCGCCACCCCCCTCGTCGTAGGCCACGACCCGGGTGCCTGGCGTGATGCCAAAACTGCCAAACAGCACCCGGAGCCGCTCCGGAGCGGGCAAGGGGTGACGCCCTGTGTCCGGACCCCGGGGACCGGACAGCTCCACATCCAGATCCGCATACCAGGCCCCCGGAATGTGCCCGGCCAGATAGGCCGCCCGGCCCGCCTCAGGCTTGAGAAGGTTGAAACGGCAGTCCACGACGACGCAGGACGGGCAGTTCGCGGCCGTCAGCTCCTGAACGGACGTCAGCAGCGAATTCCGGGGTAGAGGGTTGTTCAATCTCGCCATGACTTGTTCATCTTTCGCTGCTCGTTGAAAATAGCCGGCTGGTCATTCTTCCTGCCTTACGCAAGGATCCTCACATGCAGAAAATCATCGTATGCCTCAAGCGGGTCGTTGACTACAACGTCCGCATTCGGGTCAAGCCTGATGGCTCGGGGGTAGTGACCGAGGGGCTGAAGATGAGCATTAATCCCTTCGACGAGATCGCGCTGGAGGAAGCCCTGCGGCTCCGGGAGAAGGGCCAGGCCCAGGAGGTGGTGGCGATCACCATTGGCCCGGAGGATGCCCAGCAGCAACTCCGCACCGCCCTGGCCATGGGGGCAGACCGGGCCATTCTGGTGCAGACCAGCGCTGAGCTTGAACCGCTCGCCGCGGCACGCGTGCTCCATCAGATCGTCAGCCGGGAGCAGCCGGGCCTCGTGCTGCTGGGCAAACAGGCCATCGACGATGACTGTAATCAGACCGGCCAGATGCTGGCAGCGCTCTGGGACAGGCCCCAGGCCACCTTCGCCTCGAAGCTGGAGCTGAATGGCACCGTGGCCACGGTGACCCGGGAGGTCGATGCCGGCCTGGAAGTCATCGAGGTTGATCTGCCCGCTGTCGTGACCAGCGACCTGCGGCTCAATGAACCCCGCTACGTGAAGCTGCCAGACATCATGAAGGCCAAGAGAAAGATCATTGAGGTGTTAGCCATCGAGTCACTCGGAGTAGACATCACTCCCGTGCTGCGGGTGACCCGGTACGAAACACCCCCCGTCCGCTCCAAGGGCGGGATGGTCAAGAGTGTCGATGAACTCGTGAGTGCGCTGCGGGACAGGGGTTTGCTGGTATGAGCCGCATTCTGATCATCGGCGAGCATGACGGCCGCGGGCTCAACCAGAGCACTGCCCGCTGCGTCGCCTGCGCCGCAGCCATCGACCCAGCCAGCATCGAGATCGTTATCCTCGGCAGCAGCACCAGCGGCGTGGCCAGTGAGGCCGCTGCCCTCACCGGTGTCACGGGAGTGCTGACGGTAACGGCGGCCGCTGACAGCCCGGCACTCGCGGCGGTACTCGCACCACAGATCGCAGCGCTGGCAGGCGAATATGACTACGTTCTGGCGCCCTCGACGACCTTCGGCAAGGACCTCCTGCCCCGGGTCGCCGCGCTGCTCGGCGTCCCGCAGCTCAGTGACGTGATGAGCGTGCTCGGTCCCCGCACGTTTCAGCGCCCGATCTACGCCGGCAACGCGCTGGTCACCATCGAGGTCCCCGCCGGCGTCAAAGTGGTGGCCACTGTCCGCGGTGCGTCATTCAAGCCCGTTGGCAACGGCGCTGGTGCCCCCATTCGCCCGGTCGAAGTCTCTGCCCCGCTGCCCACCCACACGCGCTTTATCGAACTGCGCTCAGGAAAGACCGACCGTCCCGACCTGCAAACGGCCCGGCTCGTTGTTTCCGGGGGCCGGGGCGTGGGCAGCGCGGAGAATTTCGCGCTGCTCTACAAGTTTGCGGAGCGGATCAGCGCAGCGGTGGGCGCTTCACGGGCGGCTGTGGACGCGGGCTTCGTGCCCAATGACATGCAGGTCGGCCAGACCGGCAAGATCATCGCTCCCGAGCTCTACATGGCCTTTGGTATCTCCGGCGCCATCCAGCACCTCACCGGCATCAAGGACGCCGGAACGATCGTTGCGGTGAACAAGGACGGGGACGCGCCCATTTTCGAGATTGCGGATATCGGCCTTGTTGGTGATCTTTTCGAGATCATTCCGGAGATCGAGAAGCGCTTGCGGTGACGCCACGGCCAGCGCCGTCGTTGTGGCTACTGAGCCTGGCCAGTTCCCTGTCCCCTTTCGGCATGATTGTAGTCGTGCCGACCCTTGCAGCAGTGGCGGACCGCTACGCCGTCGGCCAGGGGCAGGCGCAGTTTCTGATTGCTGCCTATCTGTTCGGTCTCGGGGTTGGTCAGCCCGTGGTCGGCGCACTGAGTGACCGCTATGGCCGGCGTCCGGTAATCCTTGGTGGCTTTGCCCTGTTCACCGCGGCCAGCGTCGCTTGTGCGCTCGCGACGGGCTTTAGCACGCTCCTGCTCTGCCGTCTGCTGCAAGCGCTTGGCGTGAGTGTCGGCACCGTTGGGTCGCGGGCCATCGTCAGGGACACCCACGATGCCCTGGGAACAGTCCGTGCTCTGGGCTTGATCGGCGCAGCCATGGGCATTGCACCGGTGCTCGGCCCCCTGATCGGCGGCGCCCTCAGCGCCTGGGCAGGCCCGCAGTCCGTATTCTTCGTGAGCGCAGGACTGGGTCTGCTCGTCACGGTTGCGATGGCCTTAGGACTGGCTGAGACGCGCCAGGTCACCAGCCCGCTGGAAAAACGGCAGCACTGGATCACCAGCTATCGGGAACTGCTCGGGTCCCGGGTTTTCATCGGCTACACGCTGATGTACGCGTTCCTGCAGGGCTGCTTCTTCGCCTTCCTTGCCGTCGCGGCTGTCGTGTTTGCCGATCACCTAGGCGTCAACGAGACGGCATTCGGCGCGATCTGGGGAGCGATGGGCCTGACCTACGTCGCGGGTGCTGGGCTTGGTGCACGCCTGACGACGAGGTTCGGTAGCCGGAGGCTGTTGCTACTGAGCACAGCCATGATTCTTGTGGCCGGCGCCGGTCTGCTGACGGGGACTCTGGTCTGGGGTGTCACCATGAGTGGCTTGCTGGTGCCACTCACCCTGCTGATGTTTGCCGCCGGTGTCCAGACGCCGCTCTCAGTGGCCGGCGCGGTTAATCACCGGCAGGACATCGCAGGAACCGCAGCCGGTTTGTCGAGTTCCCTCGCCCTGGTGCTGAGCGGCAGCTTCAGCATCGCCGCCGGCTATCTGTACACCGGGGATTTCCTGCCCGTGGCCGCCCTGATCGCGGCCTCGGCAGCCATGGTCGGCATAACCTACCGGATGACTCGCCAAGCTGAATGAGTCAGGCTGAATGACTCAGGCTCCAGGCTTCCAGACCCCGAGGAACGCCGACAGGGCGACGCCGGCCCAGATGGCCCAGACATAAGGGCGACAGGCCATAAGACCGTTGTACATCTTGCTGTCGCTCTCGGGAGTCACTCCCTGCCCTGCCATCATCCGGAAACCCTCAATGAAGGGTGGCAACTTCCGGCGCAGAACAAAGCCACAGAAGATCAGGAAGGCGAAAATGAGCAGCTTGGCGGCGAGCCAGGGAAACGGCTTGAGGGGCCCGGTAATCCAGTGGTAAACCACTGATGTTGGCAGGGCGAAAATCATGAAGAAGCGGAACCAGTAGTCCCCCTTCGCCAGCATCCTGCCGAAGTCCGTGCCCTCCTTCGCGTGGACCATGTGCACGACCCAGACCCAGATCGGGCCCAGCGCCACGATCCCGATCATCTGCCAGGTGGGGTGCGTGTACCCAACAAACTCCGCCAGTATTCCGCCCACCGTCAGCATCAGGGCAAGGCAGTAGCGCGGCAGCATGTCGAGGTTGAGGAAGATCTTGAACGCTGTCAGGCGTGCGTCCTTCGACAGCTTGTTGTTGATCACGAACGTACTGGAGTAGTACACGCCGGCGTCGCCACCAAGCCAGTAAACAAACAGCAGTATGTGGAGGTACTTGAATACTGCGTAGATGAACGGCAGCGTGGTTACGACCTGCGTCTCTTCCATTGGACTTTCCTGCGTGGCTTAAGGCGGGCGGGTGGACTGGTGGTCTGGTGCTTCAGAGCTGCTTCAACACACACTCGGCGGTGCTGACCTTGAACTCTTTGGGCGCCTCCACGTTGAGCTCCTTGACCACGCCGTTGTGTACAACCATGGAGAAGCGCTGACTGCGGTGGCCCATGCCGAATCCGCTGGCGTCCAGCTCCAGTCCCAGCGCCCCCGTAAATTCGGCGTTACCGTCAGCCAGCATCAGCACCTTGTCGCCGACGGCCCGGTCCTTGCCCCAGGCATCCATCACGAACACATCGTTGACGGACATGCAGGCAATCGTATCTACACCCTTCGCCTTGATCTCCTCGGCGTGCTGGACGTAGCCCGGGAGGTGACTGTTGGAGCAGGTGGGCGTGAACGCGCCAGGAACGGAGAAGAACACAACCTTCTTGCCGCCGAAAAGCTCCTCAGTGGTGAGGGATCCGGGGCCGTCCTTGGTCATGAGGGCAAACTTGCCTGCGGGGAGCCGATCTCCAACCTTGATAGCCATAGAAGTGTCCTCTGCTGGATGGTTATTGAGTGCTAAAGAAGTTATTGAACCGCATTGTACAGTCCATGGCACGGCAGTCATCAGCAGCGCCAAATGCCTTGCTTGAGGCCGGGCCCGGCAATTATGCTGCCCGGCCTAGCACCGGGAGATGATCCATGAGCGCCGCCACGAACATTACACCAAGTCTGGACGCACAGTCCTTTCTTGCCCGGGAGCACCGCCTGTTGATCGGGGGACAATGGGTCACGTCGGCCTCCCGAGAGTCCATCGACGTATTCAATCCCGCCACGGAGGGCCACCTGGCAACGGTGGCGGCAGGCGGCAAGGACGACATCGATCGCGCCGTGAGCGCGGCCCGCAAGGCATTTCGCGGCGAATGGTCAAAGTTTACCGCCCACGAGCGGACACGACTGATCTGGAAACTGGCCGACGAGCTCGAGGCCAACCTGGCACTGGCCAGCGAGCTGGAGGTTCTGGATAACGGCATGCCGCTCATGCTTGCCCAGTACTCCATTGCGTCATTCGGCTGCGAGTTCCTGCGCTACTACGCAGGCTGGGCGACGAAAATTACCGGCGACACCATTCCGGTATCACCGGCGGGCGTGCGCAACGGTGAATCCCTGACCTATACGCGCCGTGAGCCGATTGGGGTGGTGGGGGCCATCATCCCGTGGAATGCCCCACTCATCATGGCGGCGCTGAAGCTGGGACCCGCCCTCGCAGCGGGCTGCACAGTAGTGCTGAAGCCGGCAGAGCAGACGCCCCTTACCGCCCTTTTCCTTGGAGAACTCATCAAGCGCGTAGGGTTTCCGGACGGTGTCATCAATATTGTCCCGGGCTACGGCGAGACGGCGGGAGCCGCTCTCGCTGCTCATCCGGATGTCGACAAGATCGCCTTCACGGGATCAACCGAAGTCGGGAAAAAAATCATTGCCGCCGCCATGGGCAACCTCAAGCGCGTCACGCTGGAGCTTGGTGGCAAGTCGCCGATGGTTGTTTTTCCGGACGCTGACCTCAGCCGCGTCATTCCGGGCGTTACGCGGGGGGCGTTTTTCCTTCAGGGGCAGAATTGCATGGCCGGCACTCGCCTCTTCGTGCACCAGGATATCTTTGAAAAGGTCGTGGCCCAGGTCGGTGACCTGGCAGGCAAGTTTCGGATCGGCCCGGGAATGAGTCCCGACACCGACCTTGGACCGCTGATCTCTGCTGAGCAGCGCGACCGGGTCATGGGGTACGTGGCGTCCGGCAAGAAATCGGGTGCGGAACTTGTGTGTGGCGGTGAGGTTCTGCCAGGGCGCGGGTTTTTCGTCAAGCCGACACTTTTCAGCAAGACCAACATGGACATGCAGATCGCGCGGGAGGAGATTTTTGGTCCGGTCCTCTGCGCCCAGTCCTTCGGCGATGGCGAGCTCCAGGCGGTGGCCGACGAGGCCAACAAGAGCATTTACGGCCTCTCCGGCAGCGTCTGGACCCGGGATATCTCGGTGGCGCACAGGATGGCGGCCATGATCGACGCCGGCCAGGTCAGCATTAACTGCCACGCCGCTGTCGATCCTGCCATACCGTTCGGTGGTAACAAGCAGTCCGGCTGGGGTCGCGAGTTCGGGCGTGAGGGCCTGGATCCATATCTCAAGACCAAGGCGACTACAGTCATCTACTGAGTCCCGCTTCACCAGGCGACGGCTGCGCCGAACCGGTCGATGAACTGGCCGTTGTGGCTCGGGTTTAACGCAGCAAACGTCTGCACCTGCGCACGCACGCTGTCATCCGGGTCTATTTGCGCGCCCTCCCCGCCGAGTTCGGTCTTGCACCAGCCGGGAGCCATGGCGACGGTGATCAGATCGGGCCACTCATTGGCAATGCTCCGGGTCAGCATGTTCAGCCCGGCCTTGCTCGTGCGATAGGCGTGGGACTGGCCCAGTCGATTGTTGCCTATCGAACCAAGATCACTGGACAACATGACCACCACGGGGCGGGACGCCAGACGAAGACTGGGGGCAAGCGCGACGGTCAGACGAAACGGTGCCAGGAGATTGACCTCGAGAATGTTCCGCCAGATTCCATAGTCCATGTGGGCGAGACTCTGATACCGCATCCCGCCCGGCGAGCCCTCCGGACCAAAGGTGCCCGCGTTGTTGATCAACATGTCCAGGGGTACCCCACGCAGTTCCTCCGCCAGAGCCTGCACATCGCTGTCCTTCACGACGTCAAGCCGAACCAGGCGAACGCGCTGCGGATGCTCCCTGGACAGGGCGTGAATATCGCTGGCTCGCTCCGGATCCCGGGTGCCAGCGAGAACCAGCCACCCCTCTGCGACCAGTTGGCGGCAGTACTCAAGGCCCAAGCCCCGATTGGCTCCGGTAACCAGTACGGTACCCGCAGGTGTCGGATGGTCTGTCATTGCCGCGTTCCCCTTAGTTGGCCACGCGTAACGGTAGGTAAAAAATCAGCAGCGGTCTTGGCTTTCCTCGCGGGACTCACTAACATCGACCGCCTGTCGGTCAGCCCTGGAACACTGAAACGCGATGACTTCCACCCGTCCCATCCGAGCCCTGCTTCGCGGCCTTGAAGTACTGCATGTCCTTAACCAGCACAACGGCGCAACGGTTTCCGAGGTCGCCACTGCAATTGATCTGCCGCGGACGACCACCTACCGGATCCTGGAGACCCTGTGTCACGCCGGCTACGCTTATCGTGCTGCCAGCGACGAACGCTACCGCATGACCATCCTGGTCCGTGGTCTGTCGGACGGCTTCGATGACGAAGCCTGGGTCACCCAGATTGCGCGGCCGTACATGTACGAGCTGTGCAACGAACTCGTGTGGCCCGTCGCCATAGCGACCCTCTCCGGCTCTACCATGCTCATCAGGCAGACCACCGATCACCGCAGTCCCTTGGCAGTGGAAAAGCGGGGGCCGGGATTCCGCGTGGCTATCCTTGGGTCTGCATCGGGCATCGCCTACCTGACCTGGTGCCCCACAGAGCAACGGGATGCGTTGCTGGACCTCTTGGCGAAGTCCAAGCCACCGGAAGACCAGCCTGCCACGAACCGCAAGAAGGTCCTCGACCTGCTGCTGGAGACGCGCAAACGTGGCTATGCCGCGTGGCGCCGCCCACGCAGGGTCTCTGACGAACTCAGCCTCTCCGTACCCATTCTTGCCGGCGAGCGCCTGCTGGCCTCACTCACCATCCGGTTTTCCAGTACCGCCGTCCCGGAGGCCGAGGCCATCGCACGCTTCGTCCCAAAGCTCCGGACGATAGCCCAGCGGATCAGCGAAGACTTTGCCTCCCAGAGCGAACAGCAGGCACTGGCCATAGCGACAGACAATCCTGCGTCCTCAGCCGAGGCCTGAAGCCCCTCTTCAGGAAAAACAAAGGCCCTGGAATACCGGCTGGTACGCCAGGGCCTTTTCTTTCCGGCCAACCCTTACTTGGTCAGCGCCTCGCAGAATCAAGCGACCCTGCGTGCCGCCTTCTTCCCGTTGCCGGCTTTCGCTGCCTGGGGTGCCTTGATCCACGTTTGGAACACCGGGGTCTTCGGCGGTTCAAGCCCGGTCTCTTTCTTGCAGGCCTTCTTGAGCTCGGGAATCGTTCCACCAAAGTCAAACAGCTTGGTCTTCCCGCGCTTCTTGGCCATTTTGGCTCTGAGAGCCAGCGTCGCCTTTTCGTCGATAGTGCTGTTGGGCTTCATGACTACGCCATAGCGCTTGGCACCTTCCCGCGAGACCAGCCCTGCCTCTACATCGAAGGCCACCTTCTCGGCGGGCCGCTTGAGGGGATCACCCCAGCCTCCGCCGCCCCAGGTATCGAAGTACAGCAAGTCACCCTCAGCGACAACAACGCGGTCGCACTTGGACGGGAGCAACTCCTTCTTGCCGTTCTTCCGCAGCAGAATCTTCCGACTGCGGGCGCCGGGCAGACCGCCGTTGACACCCCAGGGATAGGTCAGCCAACGGTCATCGTGGATGGATATCTGGCCAGGCTCGAGGAATCGATACCCGACTCGCAGGGCGTTACCGCCCCGGTGCACGCCGGCACCACCGCTGTCTGTCAGAGTCTCGTAGGTCTCGATCCGGAGCGGGAAATAGCTTTCCAGAAACTCATTCGGCACATTAGTAAAGCTGGGCCACAGCGAGTGACCGTCCGGACCATCGCCAAAGGGCTTACCCGGGACGCCACCGAAGCCGATGCTATAGAGTTGATACCACTCGCCGGTCTTGCGGTAGCCGGAGTACATGAAGTGGGGGCTGTCGGAGAAGCCAGCGGCACAGAGGAAGTCCGGATTCCCCTGACCAAGCAAACCCCCAAGGATGTCGAAAATCCGTCCCAGGGCGTGGGTCCGGCAGGAAAGTGCCGCGGGAAACCGGGGCTTCAGGAGCGAGCCGTCGGGGATGCGCACCTCCATGAGATCGTAGAACCCGTCGTTGAACATGATCTGCGGATCGAAAACCATGATCATGTAAACGCCGCAGAACATCTTGAACATCTCCTCATTGAGGTAGAAGTTCACGGAACCTGATGACTGCGGATCAGTCCCGTCGAAGTCGAAGATGACTTTCTCACCCTCGCGCCACATCGCGCACTTTATCTTGTAGGGTCCCATGCCCATGCCGTCATCGCACAGGTAATCCTCGAAGTACTGCTTCTTGGCCGGGATAGCCGCCTTGATCAGCTTGCTCATGGCCCGTTTGTTGCGGTCCAGGAGTTCCTCCAGGGCGGAATACAGGGTGTCGTCACCAAAGCGATTAGACATCTCGATAACCCGCTTCTCCGCGGTGCGGATCGCAGCGACGATGGCGTAGAAGTCGCTGCGGTTCCACTGAGGCATGCGGCAGTTGTGCAGAATCAGTTCGAGCACATCTTCCTGCAGCACGTCTTTCTTGAAGATCTTGGTGGGGGGGACCCGAATGCCCTCCTCAAAGATCGACTGCGCGTCCGTGGGCAGACTGCCTGGAACCTTGCCGCCGATATCGGTCATGTGACCAAACATGGCGGCGTAAGAGATCAGACGGCCATCCTTGAAGATCGGGCGGAGCAACAACCAGTCATTGGAGTGACTGACTGCTCCATTACACGTGTATGGATCAGTGGTCAGGAACATATCGCCTTCTTCGATTGTCCCGTGGTAAGCAGCCTTGAAGCCGTAGATGAAACTCCCGAACTGACCGACCACCATCTTGCCGTCAAGATTAGCGATCATCGGAAACTCGTCGTGCTGCTCGCGAATACCCGGCGACATCGCGGTGCGAAACAGCACCGTGTCCATCTCGAAGCGGGCATTCATCATTGCGTTCTCGATGATGTCCAGCGTAATGGGGTCAATCGGGACGCGACTGAAGGGGCGCGGGCGTGTCTCAACAATCTTGGCTGGCATGTCGTTACTCCTGAATTCTGTAGCTGGCTTGACCGGGCAGCGTGCGCGTCAGATGGAAGGGGTGATAAGAATATTGCCCCAGTCGTCCACAATGCCGACGTGGCCCGGAAGGATCAAAGTAGTCGAATCCATCTCGAGTACGATCGCCGGGCCCTTGATAGCGTTGCCCGACTTCAGCTTGGCGCGGTCGTACAGCGTGGCGTCCTGATCCTTGCCGTCGACGTAGACCGAGAGCTTGGCAGTCGCTGCTGCCGAGGGGCTCTCGCCGCCCTTCTCGACCCGGGACGCCCGAACGTTGGTTGGCTTGCCCTGGGCCACCGCCCGAAGATTCACCAGTTCCTTCTCCAGAGGCAGCGCAAAGGTGAACAACTGGCGGTGCATCTCGTCGAAGCGCTCGCCGATGCCATCGAGACCGCGCTGCTCGAACTCCTCGATCTCGAGGTCCACAGTCAGGAGCAGACCCTGCCCGTGGTAACGGATATCCACCTGGTAACTCGCTGACTGGTCAGCCTTGGGAATGCCCTCGGTATCCAGAGTCTTGGAGGCATCGTTGGCCAGTGAACGGAAAATCCTGGAGATTTCCTTGCCGGTGGTCTCGCTGAAGCGCCGGATGAAGGTCCGGGAGGCCTCGTCGCGCACCCGCGTGGTGGCATCGCCGTAGGCACAGAGCACGCCGGGACCCGGCGGAATGATCACGGGCCAGGAACCCATCAGCTTGCCCAGCGCATTGGCGTGCAAAGGACCAGCACCGCCAAACGCAATCAGCGCGAAGTCCCGGGCGTCGTAACCCTTCTCCACCGAGACGAGGCGCAGGGCCCCGTACATGTTCTCATTGACGATGTCGATGATGCCGGCAGCAGCCTGCTTCAGGCTGATCTTGAGTGCGTCCGCCGTGGACTGCACTGCCTTCTCGGCCAGGTCGCGCCGCAGCTTCATATCGCCACCGAGCCGCACTTCGCCGCTGGGCAGGTAGCCCAGCACAACGTTGGCATCAGTAACCGTCGGCAGCGTGCCGCCGCGGTTGTAGGCTGCGGGACCGGGAACTGCACCGGCGCTTTCCGGACCTACGCGCAGCGCCTTCGTCAGTTCTGGCACCTTGGCAATCGAACCGCCACCGGCGCCCACTGTCCGGACGTCAAGGGACGAAGCGCGCACTACCACGTCACCAACCGTCGTCTCGCGCCGCAACTGGGCCTTGCCGTCCTGGACGAGGCAGACGTCAGTTGAGGTCCCGCCCATGTCAAAGGTGAGCAGATTCTTGAAGCCGGCCTGTTCGGCAACCCATACGGCCCCGGACACGCCACCGGCCGGGCCACTCATCAGGAGGTTGACGGGAAAGGCCTCTGCAGCCTTCGCCGACGCCAACCCGCCATCCGAACGCAGGATGTGCAACTGGACCTTGCTCATAGTCTTCTGCAACTGGCGATGCAGGTTGCGGACATAGGTTTCCACCTTCGGCCGCACGTAAGAGTTGGCAACCGTGGTGAGCGTCCGCTCGTATTCCTGCATCTCGGGGACAATCTCTGATGACAGGGAAATCGGGATATTCGGCATGACTTCCTTGGCGATCCTGGCGACCTGAACCTCGTGATCGCCATTGGCAAAGGAGTTGATCAGCGAAATCGTCAGAGCCTCGATCCCCTTCTTGCTGAGGGCCTTGAGGTCCCGGCGCAGCTTTGCCTCATCAAGCTTCCTGACCACTTCGCCGCGAGCGCCAATACGCTCGTCAGCTTCGATAGTCAGGGCCAGCGGGGCCAGCGGGAGGCTCTTGTTGTAAATCACCCAGCCCCCGAGACCACCGGGGACAAAGGAGCGGGCAATCTGCAGAACCTGCCGGTAGCCCTTAGTGGTAACCAGGCCGACTTTGGCGCCAGAGCCCGTGAGTACCGTGTTGGTGGCCACGGTGGTGCCGTGCATGAAGTGCGTAATGTTCTTGGGATCGATTCCGGCGTTCTTGCAGACCTTTTCAATACCGCTCAAGACACCCACGGAAGAGTCGTGGGGCGTACTCGGTACCTTTGCGGTAAAGACGTCGCCATTCTTCTCGTCAATGAGAAGCAGATCCGTAAACGTGCCGCCAACGTCAACCCCTAGTCGATAACTCATACGAGCCTCTCAGATGTTCCATTACTGCGTGCTGGGGACCGCGGCACAGCTTGCCAC
>JBBQJK010000012.1:0-13909 GCA_038325835.1 Gammaproteobacteria bacterium | reverse complement strand
CGGGCCATGTGCCGGCGATCATCCACCGTGAAGGTCTCCGGAGTGGTCATCCGGGCTCCTCCGGCAGCAGCGGCAGCTGGTCCCGGCGCCGGTCCTGGTCGCCCAGTTCCTTGAGCTTGCGAATCTCGTCCTGGAAAGACTCCACGTCCTGGAAACTCCGATACACCGAGGCATAACGGACGTAGGCCACCTCATCGAGGGCACGCAGTTCTTCCATCACCAGTTCACCGATCCGTCGCGAGAGCACTTCCCGCTCGCCCATGGTCTGCAGCCGGTGCGTTACCCGGGCCAGTGCCTCCTCCACGGCTTCACTGCCCACCGGCCGCTTCTCCAGCGCGCGAATCATCCCGCTGCGCAGCTTGTGGTCGTCGAAGGGCTCACGACTGTCGTCCCGCTTCACCACTCGCGGCATCACGAGCTCGGCGCTCTCGAACGTGGTGAAACGCTCGCCGCAGCCCAGACACTCGCGCCGGCGACGGATCTGGGCACCCTCGCCCGCCAGACGCGAATCCGTGACCTTCGTTTCCGGATGACTGCAGAACGGGCAGTGCATCGGCTGGTACCCGCCGCCGGGGCTACCGGTAGACCGGGAACCGCCGGCAGAGCTCGACCACCTGCTGGCGGATCTTCCCGGCGCGCTGCTCATCCTTGATGTCATCGAGGATGTCGGCGATCCAGCCGGTCAGTTGGCGGATCTCCGTGGCGCCGAAGCCGCGGGTGATCACGGCGGGCGTGCCCAGTCGCAGGCCGCTGGTGACAAATGGTGAGCGGGGATCATTGGGGACGGCATTCTTGTTGACGGTGATATGCGCGCCGTCGAGCACCGCGTCCGCGTCCTTGCCGGTGATGTCCTTGTCGATCAGGTCCAGCAGGAACATGTGGTTCTCGGTACCACCGGACACGATCTTGTAGCCCCGCTCCATCAGCCCCTGGGCCATGAGCGCGGCATTGGCCTTCACTTCCCTCTGGTAAACCTTGAACTCCGGCTGCAGCGCTTCGAGAAACGCCACGGCCTTGGCGGCGATGACGTGCATCAGCGGCCCGCCCTGCGTGCCCGGGAAGATCAGCGCATTCATCTTCTTGTGAATGTCGTCCTTCGCGGGGTCGGCGCAGGGCCTGGCGAGGATCAGGCCGCCGCGGGGTCCGCGGAGCGTCTTGTGTGTCGTCGTCGTCACGACATCGGCAAACGGCACCGGGTTCGGATACTCGCCGGCAGCCACCAGGCCGGCGACGTGGGCCATGTCGACGAACAGGTAGGCGCCGACGCTGTCGGCAATCTCCCGGAACCGCTTCCAGTCGACGACCCGCGAGTAGGCGGAAAAGCCGGCAATGATCATGCGCGGCCTGTGCTCCCGCGCCAGGCTCGCCACCTCGTCATAGTTGATGAGGCCGGTCTGGGCATCCACGCCGTAGGAAATGATCTTGAACAGCTTTCCCGAGAAATTTACCGGTGACCCGTGGGTGAGATGCCCACCGTGGGCCAGACTCATGCCGAGTACGGTATCGCCCGGCTGCAGCAGGCCCAGATAGACGGCAGCGTTGGCCTGGGAACCGGAATGGGGCTGCACGTTGGCGTAGGCAGCCCCGAACAACTGCTTGGCCCGGTCAATGGCCAGATTCTCGGCCAGATCCACGTACTGGCAGCCGCCGTAATAGCGCTTGCCCGGATAGCCCTCCGCGTACTTGTTGGTCAGTACCGAGCCCTGCAGTTCAAGGACGCGACGGCTCACGTAGTTTTCGGAGGCGATCAGCTCCACGTGCTCTTCCTGGCGGCGCTGTTCGAGCCCGATCGCGCTGGCAAGTTCCGGATCGAATCCGGCGAGGCTGGTGTGACTGTCGAGCATGGGCGGGCTCCGGAGCGGAAAGCACGCCATTCTAACTGAGAGCCGCCCCTTTACGCGGCCCGGCCCGCCGCAACCAGAGCCTCCACGACGGCGGTCCAGCCGAGCGCCACGTTGCGGCGGTTGTAGCCGCCGCCACCCAACGCCAGCAGCCTGCCGTCGCACCACCGATCGGCCAGGGCGGCCAGGCGGCCCGCGGCATAACCATGGGCGGCCGGTGAAAGCCTGAGGTGGGTAAGCGGGTCGCCCGCCAGACTGTCGGCGCCGCACTGAAACAGGATGAACTCAGGCCGGAAGTCCGTGACATAAGACTCGACCCGCTCCCAGGCAGCGCGAAACTCATCGTCCCCGGCCCCGGGCGGCAGCGGTATGTTCAGCTTGGTGCCGGCAGCGGGTCCACGCCCGGTCTCGGCCGCAGCGCCGGTTCCGGGATACAGAAAGCGGCCATCCTCGTGAATATCGGCAAAGCCGATGCCCGGATCGTCTTCGAAGGCGTAGAACACGCCATCCCCGTGGTGCGCATCGACGTCCACGTAGACCACGCGCTGCAGGCCGTGCCGCGACCGGAGCAACTCCAGCACGACGCCACAGTCGTTGTAGATGCAGAAGCCTGCGGCCCGGTCCCGTGCCGCGTGATGCAACCCCGCGATGGGCACGAAAGCACGGCAGGCATGTCCCGCCATGATGTGCTCCATGGCGAAAATCGACGCGCCAACGACAGCGGCGGCAGCGGCATCCAGACCGCGCCGCGCCGGGGTGTCGCCGCCATCCAGCCAGCCTTCACCGGCCAGGCAGAGGGTTTCGACCCGGGCAATGTGCGCCGGGGTGTGGAACGCCAGTAACTCGGCGTGGGTTGCCTCACTGGCGCAGGCAAAAGTGACCTGCCGCGCGACACCCCGCTCGACCAGTTCCTGCTGGAAGACGTCGTGGCGGTCGGGGCCGAACGGATGGCCCTCGCCAAAGCCGTAAGCGGCGATGTTCGCGCCCTTGAGCACGAGCACTTCATTGCGTCCCGCGGCCACCGGCAGCACCCGAACGATCAGTTGTGACAGGCAGTAGTATAGCTTTGCAAGGTTTACGCCTTGGCCGATAATGCCAGGATATTGCTTTAGCTCCAGCACGCGGCCAGAACCGGCGACCCAAGCCGGTCGGGCCGGCGCACCCAACAAGGATTCCCGGTGGCTCAGTACGTCTACACAATGAATCGGGTGGGCAAGATCGTCCCGCCGAAGCGCTTCATCCTCAAGAACATCTCCCTCAGTTTCTTTCCCGGCGCCAAGATCGGTGTGCTGGGACTTAACGGGTCGGGAAAATCCACGCTCCTGCGCATCATGGCCGGCGTGGACCGGGATTTCGAAGGCGAGGCCCGCCCCCAGCCCGGGATTCGTATTGGTTACCTGGAGCAGGAACCGGAGTTGCCGGCCGGAAAAACCGTGCGGGAGATCACCGAAGAGGGCCTCGGCGAGATGTTTGCGCTCGTCAAGCGCTTCAACGAGATCAGCGAGAAGTTCGCTGAGCCCATGGACGACGACGCCATGAACAAACTCCTGGAGCAGCAGGGCAAGCTCCAGGATCAGATCGATGCGAGGAACGGCTGGGAGATCGAGCGCAAACTGGAGATCGCCGCCGATGCCCTGCGCCTGCCGGAATGGGACGCCAAGGTCGAAAATTTATCTGGCGGCGAGCGGCGCCGGGTGGCCCTGTGCCGGCTGCTGCTGTCCGAGCCGGACATGCTGCTGCTCGACGAACCCACCAACCACCTGGACGCCGCGTCGGTGGCCTGGCTCGAGAAGTTTCTGGAGGGCTATCCGGGCACGGTCATCGCCGTTACCCACGACCGCTACTTCCTCGACAACGTCGCCGGCTGGATTCTGGAACTTGACCGGGGCCAGGGTATTCCCTGGGAGGGCAACTACTCTTCCTGGCTGGACCAGAAGGGTAAACGGCTCGCCCTGGAAGAAAAGTCGGAGCAGGCCCGCCAGAAGAATATCAAGGCCGAGCTGGAATGGGTGCGGGCCAATCCCAAGGCCCGGCAGGCCAAGAGCAAGGCACGCCTCAGCCGGTTCCAGGAACTCGTTTCCCAGGAGTACCAGGAGCGCCAGGAAACCCTGGAGATCTATATTCCGCCCGGCCCGCGACTGGGCGATCTCGTGATCGAAGTGACGCACTTGAGAAAGGGCTACGGCGACCGGCTGCTCATCGAGGACCTGAACTTCCAGATCCCGCCGGGCGCCATCGTCGGCATCATCGGGCCCAACGGTGCTGGCAAGACCACCCTCTTCCGCATGCTGACAGGGCTCGAGAAACCCGACTCGGGCACGATCCGCCTGGGCGACACGGTGCAACTCGCTTCGGTTGATCAGTCCCGCCAGTCCCTTGACCCCGCCAAGTCCGTCTTTGCCGAGATCTCCGGCGGCGAGGATCTCCTGCGCATCGGCAAGTACGAGACTCCGGCCCGTGCCTACGTGGGCCGCTTCAACTTCAAGGGCACCCAGCAACAGCAACTCATCGGCGAGCTGTCCGGCGGTGAGCGCAACCGGGTGCACCTGGCCAAGGTCTTGAAGTCCGGCGGCAATGTGCTGCTCCTCGACGAGCCCACCAACGATCTTGACGTGGAGACCCTCCGGGCGCTCGAAGAAGCCCTTCTGGAATTCCCGGGCTGTGCCATCGTCATTTCCCACGATCGCTGGTTCCTCGACCGGATCGCCACGCACATTCTGGCCTTCGAAGGCGACAGCCAGGTACTGTGGTTCCAGGGGAACTACGCGGAGTACGAGACCGACCTGCGGCGACGCCTTGGCGACGACGCCAGCAATCCGCACCGGATCCGCTTCAAGCCTCTGACACGCTAAGGACCTTCGGCAGGCACATGACAGCCAGCATCACGGCAGACGGACGTTTCGAACGCATTGGCGGCACCGGCACGATGGAATGCCCGCACTGCGGGGCCATCGGGCCCATGACGGTCACGGCGTTCCCGGCCTTTAGCAAACTGAAGGCCGAGCGGCCGACGCAGGTCGGCGTGGTCCTGCAGTGCTCGGCCTGCAAGGCACCGGTCTTTCTGCGCTACCGCGCCCGCGCCTTTCGGGACGACCGGGTAGAACTGAACCCGTTGCCTCAGGTGGTGGAGCACCCGCCGGAGCGCTTCAGCCTGAGTTATCTGCCACCGACCGTAGCGGCGCGCTTCCGCGAGGCGCTGGCGTGCTTCAGCAGTGGCCTGTGGCAGGCCTTCGCGGCGATGTGCCGGCAGACAGCCCGGGCCACCTTCGAGGATGTCGGCAACGCCGGGCGGATGCGCATCTTTGATCTGGTCGCTGAGGTGCAGGAACTGGGCGACATCGACGACGCCACGTTCACCGCCGTGCGCCGGATTATCTTCGACCCGGACGCCGGCCAGCAGGAGCCGGAGTACGACCGTCGGCAGGCAGCCGTGCTACTGGAAACCATGAAAGATCTGCTCACCCAGACCTACGTGCGCCGGGCAAAGCTCCGGCAGGCGCTGAAAGTGCGGCGCTTCTTTGCCAACCAGGCGGCGGGAATTGACGAGGATGAGCCGGAGGCTCCAGTGCGGATTTCACCTTTCAAGGATCGACCGGCGTAAGGAGTCAGTGATGGGCTATGCAGCGATTACGGGCTGGGGCAAGTGCCTGCCACCGGCGGTTCTGAGCAACGCAGACCTCGCCACCTTTCTGGACACCAGCGACGACTGGATCTTAAGCCGCACGGGCATGCGGGAGCGGCGGATTTCCCATGTTCCGGCCATCGACATGGCGGCGGTTGCCAGCTCCCGGGCCTTGGCCTGTGCCGGGCTCGACGCCAACGACCTCGATCTCATCGTGTACGGCAGCTGCAGTGCCGATGAGCAGGTGCCGAACAGCGCGTCCGGCGTGCAGATGCTGCTCGGCGCGCACAACGCCGGGGCGATGGACATCAATACGGCCTGCACCAGCTTCCTTTACGGGCTCTCCGCCGCCAGCGCCATGGTGCGGTCCGGCGTGGTCCGGAACGCGCTGGTGATCGGCGTGGAGCTGATCTCGCCCTACATGGACTGGGAAAACCGCAATGTCTCGGTGCTCTTCGGGGATGGGGCCGCCGCCGTGGTCCTGCAAGCCAGCGAGAGCGAACTCGGCGTGCTTGGTGAGCATCTCGGCTGCTTTGCCGATGCCCGGCAGACCCTGCGGGTACGGGGCATGGGCTGCTCCTACGCCAATCAGGGCGTCCAGTACGGCGATACGCTGTGGGACTTCGATGGCCAGGAGATCTTCCGGCGCGCCGTGAAGGGGATGGCGCAGGCGACCGAGAAAGCACTCGGCAGGTGTGGCATCACTATCGACCAGATCGACCTGATGGTGCCCCACCAGGCCAACCTGCGCATCATCGAGTCCGTGGCGAAGTACGCGGGAATCCCGATGAGCAAGGTTTTCCTGACGCTGGAGCGCTACGGCAACATGTCTGCCGCCACGGTGCCGGTCGCTCTGGTCGAGGCGCTGGAGGCTGGCCGGGTTAAGCCCGGCGGGAGGATCCTTATGCCCGGCTTCGGCGGCGGTCTCACCGTCTGTTCCCACGTCGTGCGCTGGGGCGACCGGGTGACGCCGCTCGGACTGAGTCGGGCGGAGCTGCCACCCAATGAGCGGACCGCCCTCGAAATGGTGAACGACATCCGGGCCCGGCGCAGCGCTCACGGCGCCTCAGAGCGCGGCCTGATGGCGCCGCGCTTCGCAGAGACCCGGCTGGTTGACTGAAGCCCCTACCCCGCAAACCGCCGCGCATTACGAAACAGCTGCATCCACGGCCCCTCTTCACTCCAACCGGCCGGGTGCCAGGAGTGTTGCACCGTCCGGTGGACGCGCTCCGGGTGCGGCATCAGGATGGTCACTCGTCCGTCTTCCGAACACAGGCCGGCGATGCCACCGGGCGACCCGTTCGGGTTGGCCGGATAGGTTTCGGCGGGCCGGCCGTGATTGTCCACATAGCGAATCGCAATCTGCCCCTGCCTGGTGCAGGCCTGCTGGGCGCCGGCCGTGAAGGTCGCCAGGCCCTCGCCATGGGACGTCGGGACCAGCAGTCGGCTTCCCGCCATCCCGTCGAGGAGCACCGACCGGGACGCCAGCACTTCCACAAGGCTGAGTCGCGCCTCGAACTGCTCCGAGCGGTTCTTGAGAAAGCGGGGCCAGTGCGCCGCGCCGGGAATAAGCTCGGCCAGCACCGACAACATCTGGCAGCCGTTGCACACCCCGAGTGTGAACGTGTCAGTCCGGGTGAAAAACGCGGTGAATTCGTCTCTAGCCCGGGCGTTGAACAGAATGGATTTGGCCCAGCCGCCGCCCGCGCCCAGAACATCGCCGTAGGAGAAACCGCCGCAGGCGGCAAGACCGGAAAACTCCCGCAGCGGGCGCTGCCCCGACAGAATGTCAGTCATGTGCACGTCGACGGCATCGAAGCCCGACCGGGAAAACGCCGCCGCCATTTCCAGCTGGCTGTTGACGCCCTGCTCCCGCAGGATCGCCACGCGCGGCCGGTGCCTGCGGGTCACCACAGGCGGTGCGGGATCGAAGGTCAGGAGCGGCGACAGCCCGGGGTCATCCGGATCGAGTTGTGACTGCCACGCTTCGGCAGCTGCAGCTGGATTGTCGCGCAGCGACTGCATCCGGTTCGAGAGCTCCGACCAGGCACGCAGGAGATCCGTCCGCAAGCCGTTGAAGAGGGTCGCGCCAGCGGCCGAGATGCTGATGGCCGGAGAATTGGTGACAGTCGCCACACGGCGCACTACGGCTCCGAGTCCGTGTCGACCGAGGGTTTCTTTCAGGCGCTCAGCGTCGGTGTCACGCACCTGAATGACCGCACCCAACTCCTCCGCAAACAGAGCACCGAGCTGCTCGTCCGCTCCGGAAACCTCGAGCGCCACCTCAAGGCCGGCACGGCCGGCGAAAGCCATCTCACACAGCGTGACAAACAAGCCGCCGTCACTACGGTCGTGATAGGCAAGCAGCAGCCCGGCAGCGCGCAACTCCTGAATCCCCGCAAAGAATCCCCGGAGCAGGTCGGGAGCGTCCACGTCGGCTGGTTCACCGCCAGTCCGCCCATAGGCCTGCGCCAGGCAGGAGCCGCCAAGGCGATTGCGGCCCGCACCGAGATCGACAAGCCAGAGCGAGGTACCAGCCTCTCGCCGGAGTTCGGGAGTCGACGTGCAGCGCACGTCGTCCACGGGGGCAAAGGCGGAGGCCACCAGCGAAACCGGCGCCACCACCGCCCGTCCGGCCCCCGTCTCCTCCCAGCGGGTCTGCATCGACAGGGAATCCTTGCCCACCGGAATCGCAATAGAGAGTTCCCGGCACAGGGCGCTCACGGCCGCGACCGTGTCATATAGCCGTTCGTCCTCGCCGGCCACGCCGGCAGCGGCCATCCAGTTGGCCGAGAGCCGCACACGGGAAATATCGTCAATCGAGGCCGCTGCGATGTTGGTCAGGGCCTCGCCCACGGCCAGACGGCCCGAGGCGGGTGCGTCCAACAGGGCGACCGGCGAGCGCTCGCCCATGGCCATGGCTTCGCCGGCGAAGGTCTCGAAGCCCAGTGCCGTTACACCCACATCGCTGACCGGCACCTGCCAGGGCCCCACCAGCTGGTCCCGGGCTACAAGGCCGCCAACGGTCCGGTCGCCGATGTGAATCAGGAACGACTTGTCGGCGACGGCGGGCAGGCGCAGTACCCGCAGGCAGGCTTCCGCCAGTTCAATCCCGGCGAGATCGAGCGCTGCATTTACAGCGACTGTGCGCGTCACGTGGCGCACCATCCGGGGTGGCGTGCCGAGCAGCGTCTGCAGAGGCATATCCACCGGCGTCTCACCCGAGTGCCGGTCGGTCACGACCAGTCGGCGCGTGTCATCGAGTGCACCGAGGACCGCGAAGGGACAACGCTCCCGGGCACACACGGCAGAGAACCAGGCGAGATCCGCCGGGGCGAGCGCCAGCACGTAGCGCTCCTGCGCCTCGTTACACCAGATCTCCAGCGGTGACATGCCGGAATCCGCGCTGGGAATATCCCGCAGCTCAAAGCGTCCGCCCCGGTGAGCGTGGTCGACCAGCTCGGGTACGGCGTTGGACAGCCCGCCTGCGCCCACGTCGTGGACCATCAGGATCGGATTCGCCCGGCCGGTCGTCGCGGACAGCGCCCGGCAGGCTTCAATGACCTGCTGGGCCCGGCGCTCGATCTCGGGATTCCCCCGCTGCACGGACGCGAAATCCAGGTCCGTAGAACTCGAGCCGCTACCCACCGAGGACGCGGCGCCACCGCCAAGCCCGATGAGCATGGCAGGCCCACCCATGACGATGACCAGAGACCCAGCAGGCGGATCTGCTTTTTCCACGTCAGTGCCTGCGATGTTGCCGAGACCACCCGCCAGCATGATGGGCTTGTGGTAGCCCCGGGCCAGGCTGCGATCCCGCGGGTCCACCTGCTCAAAGGTCCGGAAGTAACCCGTGATAGTCGGTCGGCCGAATTCGTTGTTGAAAGACGCCGCGCCAAGCGGCCCCTCCAGCATGATCTGCAAGGCGCTCGCGATACGCTCGGGCCGGCCGATGGCAGCCGACGGCAATTCCCAGGGCTGCTCCCAGCCCGGCAGCGCCAGATTGGAGACCGTGAAGCCCGTGAGGCCAGCCTTGGGTCGGCCCCCGCGACCCGTGGCACCCTCGTCCCGCAGCTCACCTCCCGAACCGGTGGCAGCGCCCGGAAAGGGCGAAATCGCCGTGGGGTGGTTATGGGTTTCCACCTTGATCAGGGTATGCACCGGGGCCAGCGTGGCGGTGTAGAGACCCGTCGCCGGGTCGGCGTGGAGATGACTCGCGATCCCGCCCTCGATCACTGCGGCATTGTCCGTATAGGCACTCAGCACACCGCGGGGATTGTTGGCATGGGTAGACCGGATCATCTGGAACAGACTGTGCGCCTGCTCCTCACCGTCGATGACCCAACGGGCGTTGAAGATCTTGTGCCGGCAGTGTTCCGAGTTGGCCTGGGCGAACATCATGAGTTCGGCGTCGGTGGGATCGCGGCGTTCCGCACCGAACTTGTCAGCGAGATAGCGCATCTCGTCGCCCGACAGGGCAAGACCCAGCGCAACGTTCGCGCGCTCCAGCGCCGCCACACCCTCCTGCAACAGGGGCACATGGCGCAGGGCACGGGGCGCTGCCGCCATGAACAGGGCCGCGGCCAGCCCGGCGTCAGGAACAATGCCCGGCAGTAAACTCTGGGTCATCCGGTCATGGAGCAGGGGCGCGAGCAGCGACTGCTCGGCGGCGGTCACCAGCTGCGGCGTTGCGAAGCTGAAACGCACTGCCCGCTCGACCCGCAGCACGGCAACAAGACCGCAACTCCGGGCGATATCAGTGGCCTTGCTGGACCAGGGAGAAACTGTCCCTGTCCGGGGCACCACGAGAACGCTGTCATCCGGCAAGTCCGCGCCGGGCGCAGTACCGTCATCCAGGAGGTTGCGCAGTTCCTGCTCAGCGCGGGCGGTCAGCGGTTCAGAGAGCTCCACGATGTGCAGAAAACGGGCCGCGACTCCCGTCACTGCGGGCACTTGCGCCCGAACAGCGTGCAGCAGCTTCTGCAGCCGGAACCCGGAGAGCGCAGCGCCGGCAGGCCAGATGACCGGTGCGGCGAGCGGTGCCGTCACTGGCCCGAGCCGCCGGGGCCACCCGGCGTGTAAATGGGTCCAGGAAACTGGGTGACGTTGCCGGCCTCCGCCACCGTCACCTTGCTGACGCCCTGCTTCTCGACCTCGTCGATGCGCAGAATCGAGTGCATGGGCAGGTAGGTCCGCCGCACGCCGGCAAACTCGGTCTTGATCCGTTCCTCGGAGGGATCGAGAACCACCGTGGTCCGCTCGCCAAAGACGAGGCGCTCGACCTCGATGAAGCCAAACAATGTGCCCTGCGTCACACTCCGGGCATAGATCTCATAGATCTTGCCCTGGTTGACGAAGATGACTTTGTAGATGTGCCTGGAAGTCATGGGCGAATCGGATCGGGGGTGCGCAGTATAACCCAGTGGTTTCCAGGCCGCCCCGAAGTGTGATCGGACCCGTGTTTCGTAGCGGGGTGTTGGGCCATCATGCCGTCTGGGTGAGGGACTACCATGCCGCTTCGTCTTCGCGTCACCAGTGAGAGCAAGGAGTTGCCGCGCGACCATCGCGTGCGCGAATTCCCGGCCGTGGGCGGCACGATCGGCCGCAGCCCGGACAGTGACTGGGTCCTGCCGGACGCGAGCCGGTATGTGTCCAGTCGCCACGCGATGATTGACTATCAGGGCGGCGCCTACTACCTCGTCGACATGAGCAGAAACGGCGTCTTCGTCAATGGCTCCGACACACCGGTCGGCCAGGGTCATCCCCAGCGCCTTTTCGATGGCGACCAGTTGCGGATCGGCGATTTCGAGATTGCCGTCGACATCAGTGGTGGTGACGAGGAACTGCAGAACGACGACGGGATGCGTGACTCCATCGTGCGCGCGCAGCTGGTCCCGGAAGACGAATCCGTGGAGCTGCAGCTCGTTGCCGAGGACAAGCTGACCCGCGACTCTAATCTGCAGCGCCACCTCGCACCCGCCAGGCCGTCAGTGGCCCGGGGCAAGGTCGCTCCGCCGCGGCCCGTGGCAGTCCCCGCGGCGCCGAAAAAACTGGTTGGCGCGGTAACAAAGGTCCCCGCACCGACCGATCCCGAACAACGCGCTCTGGCCCTGCTCCTCGATGGCGCCGGCATCAAGCCCGAAACCGTGGCAGGCCGCACGCCCTCCGAGGTACTCCAGGGGTCGGGCAAGCTGCTGCGGGTCATGGTGAGTGGCCTCATGGAGCTGCTGCGGGAACGCAGCCACATGAAGGACACTTTCCGCCTGCCCCAGACCATGATGCAGGCCGCGCAGAACAATCCCCTCAAGTTCTCACCCAGCGTGGATGAGGCCCTGCGCTACCTGTTCAACGACCGGGGCGACGGCGCTTACCTCAGTGCGGAGGACGCCGCCCGGGCGGGATTCCAGGACGTGCGCCAGCACGAGCAGGCGCTGGTCAAGGCCATGTTGCAGGCCGTCCAGGATTACGTGGAACGCTTTGACCCGGAAGAGCTCAAGAGCCGCTTCGACAAGGGCCTGAAACGCGGCGGCTTGCTCTCCGGTGGGAACAAGCTCAAGTACTGGGAACTCTACGAGGAAAGCTATCCCGCGCTGACCCAGCGGGAAGACGGTGGCCCACCCCAGCTCTTTACCGAAGAGTTCTCCCGGGCGTACCTGCAGGAAGTCGACGGGCAGAAGAGCGCTCGAAACCGCTGATCTGCCGGCCCTAGCCCCACCCCCCCCGCACTCCGGAATTTCCCTGATTGCGCGCCTCCCGGACCTCTGTTCTGCTGTCTCACAGCACCGCGGGGCAGGCTTTGCCCTTCCGGATGACAATGATTCTCATTTAGAATTGGCCCATGACACTGGACGAACTCAAGATTGGCCAGGCCGGGACCATCACCGGGCTCCAGGGCCAGGGCCCTGTGGTGCAGCGCCTCATGGCCCTTGGGCTGCTCGCCGGGTCGCTGGTGCGCATTACCCGCAGAGCCATTGGCGGCGATCCCCTTGAAGTCCAGGTGCTGGACTACGCGCTGTCGCTCCGGCGGGAAGAAGCACGCCGGGTCACGATCGTTCGCGAACCATGACGCCTTCCACCCCGGGGCCCACTACCGTCATTGCGCTGATCGGTAATCCCAACACCGGCAAGAGCACCCTCTTCAATGCGCTGACGGGCCTGCGCCAGCAAACCGCGAACTATCCGGGCGTGACGGTCGAGCAGCACACGGGCCGGATCACTCTCGCCGGCGAGACCGTAACGCTCGTGGATCTCCCCGGCGCCTACTCCCTCGCGGCCCAGTCCCCGGACGAAATGGTCGCGATCGACGTCCTGCTGGGCCACGTGCCTGACCTGCCGCGCCCCAGCGCGGTCCTCGCCGTCATCGATGCCACCAACCTCCGGCGCAATCTCTTCCTGGTCACCCAGTTGGCCGAGCTGGGCCTGCCGCTCGTCGTGGCACTGAACCTCTGGGACGTGGCGCAGAGCCGGGGCATCCGAATCGACACCGCTGAACTGGGCAGGCAGTTCGGGGCGACCTTCGTGCCGGTATCAGCCTCGCGGGGCACAGGCCTCGACGCACTGCGGGCGGCGCTGGCCAGCGCCATCCACGCGCCCGCGCCAACCCCCTTGCGGGTGCTGCCGGAAATCAGCGCCGCGGCAGCCGACCTGGGCAGGCGGCTGCGGGCTGCGGGGTCTCACCTCCAGGATTACGAAGTGGAGCGGGCCCTCATCGACGCCCAAGGCAGCGCCGAGCGGCGCTTCGAGATGACGGCGGGCGCTGGCTTTCTTGGCGAACTGGCCGACCTGCGCCGCCAGCTCGGGGCCGGGGTGTCCCTCGCAGAAGCTGAAGCCACTGCCCGTTACGGGCTGATCAACGCGGTCGTGGCCCGCACCGAACAGCGGGCGCCCCGGGAGGTCACGCTGAGTGACCGGCTGGATCGGATCACCAACCACCCGGTGATCGGCTCTCTGCTCTTCCTGCTGGTCATGGCTGCGGTCTTCCAGGCGGTTTTTTCCTGGGCCACGCCTCTGATGGACCTGATCGCCGGAGCGACCTCCTTCATGGGCGAGGCGGTTCGTGCCCTGCTGCCGGCTGGCGCCCTGGCCAGCCTCATCGTCGATGGAGTCATCGCGGGGGTTGGCGGTGTGATCGTCTTCCTGCCCCAGATCATGATCCTGTTTGCCTTCATCATCTTCCTCGAAGACTCGGGCTACATGCCGCGGGTGGCGTTCATGGTCGACCGCCTTATGCGGTCGGTGGGGCTCTCGGGCCAGTCGTTCATTCCCATGCTGTCGAGCTTTGCCTGTGCCGTACCCGGCATCATGGCCACCCGCGTGATCCCCGATCGCCGCGATCGACTGGCCACGATACTGGCCGCGCCCTTCATGACCTGTTCTGCCCGCCTGCCCGTCTATGCGCTGCTGATTTCCGCCATTGTGCCTGCCCGCCACTATCTGGGTGGCCTGG
>JBBQJK010000011.1:0-13949 GCA_038325835.1 Gammaproteobacteria bacterium | reverse complement strand
TGGTAGGAGCGCCTTTAGGCGAGATCCTTCCAGATCGCGCCTGAAGGCGCTCCTACTAGATCGAGCCGGTCGGCGCTCCTACAATCCTGGCATGCAGCACACCAGACTCCGCGGAATCTCTTCCATGCTGGTGGCTGTCGCGTGCTTCGCCGGCATGGACGCGGTACTCAAGATTCTGTCCAGCGACTACCCGCCCCTGCAGGTGGGGGCGCTGCGCGGCGCCGCGTCCCTGCCCTTCGTGCTGGCGTCGGTGGCGCTGACCAACCGCTGGCGGGAACTGAAAGTGGTGCGCTGGGAGCTCCACTTGATCCGGGGGATACTGGCCCTGATCATGCTCTGGGGTTTCGTGGCGGCGGTGAGCGTCATGTCTCTGGCCGACACCTATGCCATCTTCTTCGTGGCACCTCTAATCGTCACTGCACTGGCAGTGCCCCTGCTGAAGGAACATGTGGATCTGGGCCGGTGGCTAGCCATTGCGGTCGGACTGTCCGGCGTGCTCTGGATGCTCAATCCCGGCGGGTCCGGTTTCAGCCTTTACGGTGCCGCCGGCGCACTGGCCTCAGCCGTGGCCTATGCGGCCGCGTCAATCTCCGTGAGGGTCATGACGAAAACGGAAAGCACCGTGTCGCTCGTGTTCTGGTTTCTGGTCCTGCTCACCATCTTCGCGGGGCTGCTGGCGCTGCCCAACTGGGTGCCAATCCGGGATGAACACTGGCCCTGGCTGGGCCTGCTCGGCGTGCTGGGCGCGCTCGGCCAGCACTTTGTCACGGAGGCCTTCAGGAACGCGCCCGCCTCCGTCATTGCACCCTTCGAATACACTGCAATGCTCTGGGCCGTCGGCATCGACTGGGTCTTCTGGAATACCTGGCCCAACAGCCGGATCTGGGTGGGCGCCGCGCTGGTCGTGGCCTGCGGCCTCTATCTGATCTGGCGCGAACAGCAACAGCACCGGGAGATTGCGCTGGCAGGGGTCGTGGATACGCCGGTGCCCTGACAGGCCTCGCCGGTGGCCCCGGTTGCGATTGGCTTTATCTATTATATCGACAGTTATAATTCGATCGCCTTCAGGTTTCCGAACCTCCAGAATCCCGCCCCACGACTAACCACGCATAAGGAGATCAGCCTTGAGCACCAGGAACACGAAGAAACCCGACATCAGCATCGGCATCAGCACCAGCGAGCGCAAAAAGATCGCGGCGGGGCTCGCCAGACTGCTGGCCGACAGCTACACGCTGTACCTGATGACCCATAACTTCCACTGGAACGTTACGGGACCCCACTTCAACAGCCTGCACCTGATGTTCATGACCCAGTACACCGAGCAATGGACGGCGCTCGACCTCATTGCCGAACGGATTCGGGCGCTAGGTCATCCGGCGCCCGGCACCTACCGGGAGTTCGTCAAGCTCGCCTCGATCACGGAGGTGGCAGGCGTACCCGGTGCGACGGACATGATCCGCCACCTCGTCGCCGCTCAGGAGTCGACGGCGCGGACGGCACGGGACCTGTTCAAGATAGTGTCTGCAGCGAACGATCAGCCGACGGCTGACCTGCTGACCCAGCGGCTGGACGTGCACGAGAAAACGGCGTGGATGCTCCGGAGCCTGCTGGAGGCGTGAGCAACTCCGCCAGCTCGGCATCCTTCTCCTGCCACAGTTGCTGGACCCAGGCCTGAAACGCCGCCCGCACTGCCGGATCAGTGCTGTAGTCAGTGTTCATGAGATGCCGGGGTATGGGCAACAACCGGGCCCGGACGATGATCCGCCGCATCCGGCCTTGGAGGAAGGGCCAGAACGCGGGTGCACCGTCCGGGTAGCAGATGGTGACATCGAGAATGGCCTGAAACTTGTCCCCCATGGCATTGAGCGCCAGCGCCATGCCGCCGGCCTTCGGCTTGAGGAGGTGTACATAGGGGGACTGCTGCCGCTCGTGCTTGGCGACCGTGAAGCGGGTGCCTTCCAGAAAGTTCATCACGCTGGTCGGCGTGAGCGCAAACTTCTCGCAGGCCCGGCGGGTGGTTTCCTGATCCTTGCCCCGCATCTCCGGGTGCTTCTTCAGGTACTCCTCGCTGTGCCGGCGCATGAAGGGAAAGTCCAGGGCCCACCAGGCCAGGCCCATCACCGGGACCCAGATCAACTGCTGCTTGAGGAAAAACTTCAGCAGGGGAATCCGCCGGTTCAGCAGCTTCTGCAGCACCAGGATGTCCACCCAGGACTGATGATTGCAGCTCACCAGGTACCAGTTGTCCCGCTTGAGCCCGTCAAAGCCCGCCACGTCCCAGGTGCAGCGCTGGGTCAGGGCCATCCAGCCGCTGTTGCAGGAAATCCAGGCCCCGGCGATGAACAGCAGGACCCGGTTCAGGGCCCGGCGCACGACCGGGATCGGGATCACCAGCTTCAGCAGGGCAAAGACCAGCAGTATCGGCACCCAGAACAGCACGTTGAGTCCGAGCAACAGCGCGGCGACCACGCCGGTGAACACTAGGCGCCCTCAAGCGCGCGCAGCTGTGCCCGCAAGCGTTCGATCTCGTCGAGAAGATCGAGAGCAAGTCCGACGCCGGCAGCATTGACGCCGAGATCGTTCTGCAGGCGGAGGGCCGCCGTTGCCCGGCGCAGCTGCGTGCCACTGAACCGCCACTGCTGGCGGTCACTGCCGGCTGGCTCCAGCACCCCCTCATCGACCAGCGCGATGATGGTCGCCACTTCGACGGAGCAGGCGCCACAGACGTCAGCGAGAGTGAGCTCCGTGTGCTCCTCAATAAGGATACCCACGATACGTGCCGGTGCATTCTCGTTCTGCATGCTCAGACTCCCAGTTTCGCGCGGGGATCGAAGGATGAAAACTGCTGGCTCATGGTGCTGTAAAAGGCCTGGGCAGCCTCGGTGTCAGCGGGCGGAAGGGCGATCTGTACCAGGACGTAGAGATCCCCCGGCGGACTGGCAGGAATGCCCCTGCCCCTAAGCCGCAACTTGCGCCCGGCAGCGGTGCCGGGGGGCACCTTGAGTTCGACGATGCCGGACGGGGTCGGCACCTTCAGGGTGGCGCCGAGTGTCGCTTCCCAGGGTGCGACGGGGAGCTCTAGGTACACATCCCGCTCCTCAACCCGATAAAGGGGATGAGGACGGAACTGGACCTCCAGATAAAGGTCTCCCGCCTGGCCGCCACCCGCCGCAGGGGAACCCTGGCCCGCCAGCCGAATATGCTGCCCGGGTCGGATGCCTCGCGGGATGGTTACATTGAGAGTGTGCTCGCGAAAAACCACCTGACCCCCGGCAGCCACTTCGGGAGTGCGCAGCGTGATGGTGCGGGTGGCACCGCCGTAGGCATCCTCCAGTTCAATCAGCACCCGGGCGTGGCGGTTCTCGCTCTGCGCCCCGAACTGGCCGGAACCCTGACGGGAACCCTGGCCGAGCCCTGCACCCCGGCCGAACAGTGCCTCGAAAAACTCGCTGGCATCAGGCCCGCCGCCGGCAAACTCGAACCCTGTGCCGGCGTCGGGTGGCGGCCGGAACTCCTCGCCCGCCTTCCAGTTGGCGCCCAGCTGATCGTAGGCGGCGCGCTTCTCCGGGTCCTTCAGCACCTCGTACGCCTCACCGACTTCCTTGAAGCGGCTCTCCGCGTCCGGTTCCTTGCTCACATCCGGGTGATACTTGCGGGCCAGCTTGCGGTAGGCGCGCCGGATGTCATCTGAGGAGGCTTCCCGTGGGACACCCATTGTCTCGTAGTAGTCCTTGAACTCCATGGGAAATCACACATTCCTGCGGTCGGACTCCCCTAGTCTACGCCGCGACCCGATGAGCGGCGCGCGCCCAGGGGAAAACTATCTGCGTTGAACGGGCGGCCCGGCAGTATCATGGAGGCGTGCCAGTTCGGCACCAGACCCCCGGAGCGATTCTGACCAGCATGGCTACCCTGCAACAGCTGCAATTGCGGAAGCGTGAACTGGAAGAAAAGCTGCACGCCGGCGACCTGTCGGTGGAACCGGCCCTGGAACTCATGGACCGGGCGATTTCGGCCCGCACCCTGAAGGTCAAGCACAGCCGCCAGCGGCTGGATGCCACGAAGCAGGCTGTAGCCGCCGGCGTGGACAAAGACGAAGCCCGGCGCATAGACACTCGGGCGATGGCCAAGAAGCTGGCGGCGATCCGCGCCAAGGCGCAGCTGAACCGTTTCTAGCCTCCCGCCGGCCGAAGGCCAGTTTCCTCGCCGGGTCCGCTCCTCGGCGGTGGACTCCACCTCCAAGGTGTACCGACCTGCCCGGTGTCATCCCCATCGACGGGCTGAGCGTGGCCGTCTACTCGGGTCTCGAATCCGTCGTGCAGATACGCTGACAGCCTCCGCTCGAGCCAACAATACGGCTGGCCGCGTGCAGCGGCACTGACAAACCCCACGTGCCCTCCTTGGTGCGCGACTTCCAGCGTCACATAGGGGGACAAGGCTTCCGCATCTGGAACGATGTTGGCCGTCATGAATGGATCATCCAGGGCATGCACGACGAGAGTCGGGCGATGAATATTCTGCAACCAGCGGCCGCAGGAGGCTTGCGTGTAATAATCCTCCACGTCTCGAAAGCCCGCCAGCGGTGCGGTGTAGGCTTCGTCATATTCGATAAAGTCCTGCGCGGCGAGGGCTGCAGCCAGATTTACCACCGGTGCAGGTACGACGTGAGGGTGCTTGCGTCTCAACGCTTCTTTCACCACGTCGAGCATGCGCTTTTGGTAAAGGCGCGAGAATCCCGTACGCAATCGCTCGGCACAGGGCCGGATACTAAAAGGCACCGAGGCGGCGGCTGCGATATTGACCGGTGCTGAGTTTCCCTCCTCCGCCAGCGCCTTCAGCGTGACGTTCCCGCCCAGCGACCAACCGACCGACGCGATGAACGCATGGGGCTCGCGCTCACGCAGAAGATGCCAGAAGTAACGCAGATCCTCTGTGTCTCCCTGGTTGTAGCAACGGGAAAGACGGTTCGGCTCCGGCCCGGCGCCGCGGAGTTGAAGAATCACCGTGCGCCAGCCCAGTGCGACAAGTTGGCAGGCGGTGCCGCGCACATACTTGGAGTGAAAGCCACCGCCCAGGCCATGGACCAGCACGGCCAGGGGGCCACTCGCGTGGTGATCTCCGCTCCAGCCCAGATCCACGAAGTCGCCATCGGTCAATTCCAACCGCTCCCGGCGAAGAGTGAGTTCTGGTAGAGGCCGAAGCAAAGAGGCGATTGTTTGTAGGTGGGGGCCCCAGACTAGTGGATGCGGCCGAAAGTCGCTTTGGACGACCCGACCGTGGGCCCGGTGAGGCGCGCTCCAAGAGGCTTGCGTCGTTGCGGGGACTCGAACGTTCATGCAGCGCACTCTCGATCACAAGCGCCGGCTCCGTCTATGGGCTACCGTACAAGGGACGAGAATAATGACGAAACCAGAGCCTTTCCAGCTGAGTTCGCTAGCGCACTGAGGGCATAGAGCCTGCAGTGCGAAAGTTCCCTGCTTTAGCTCTACAGATATTCCCTTTCATAAGACCGCTGCCCCGGAACACCGGCAGATTTGGCGTCACCCTGGTTTAAGTGCCCCGCCGCACGGTGCCTGGCGGTGGGAGCGTGCACAGTTGAATGATGCGCATCGGGCTATGCAACCTTGAACTGCTCGCCATCGCAACGTTGTTGCTGGTGGCGTCTGCTGCGCTGGCCGACGGCATAGGGCCGCCGGCCCCCGGCGTGTTGGTGCCCCCGGCCCTTTCCAAGTGCGACAAGCCCGGCTCCGACACCAACGCCTGGGTCGACAGGTTGCAGCGTGGCGTGTACAGCGGCGTTTGTGGCACCGCGTTGTGGTTCGATAACCTGTTCGGCGACCCTCTCTACGACCTCGAGTCGGACGAAACTTTCGGTCGCCTCAGCCTGATCGAATCCTACGACCGGCGGGACCAACAGCGCACCCAGTTGCAGCTTCGGGCCCGCTACGCGCTGCCGAACATGAAACGTCGCCTGCGGCTGACGCTGGCCCGCGGCGGCGAGCAGCAGCTCGTAGAGGATCGACCCGACAAGCTGGTCAGGCCGCTGCCACTTGGCTTCCAGGACGTCAGCGATGACGCGTGGCTCCTGGGCCTCGGTTATGCCAAGGAGGGTAGTCCCGACAATGGCTTCGACTTTGGCGTCGGCGTTCGCCTGAGGAACCCGCTCGACCCCTACGTGAAGTCCACGTACCACCACAACGTCATCTTTAGCGACAACGCGATGCTCCGCTTTCGCGAGACCGCGTTCTGGCGTGACAGCCGCGGCTTGGGGCAGACGACCAAGGTGGTCATCGATTACCTGGTCGGCGACTCAACCCTGCTGCGCTGGAGCAATACGGGGACGGTGGCCGCGGATACCGAGGGCCTCGACTGGGGCACTGGCATCACGGCCCACCACAGCATGAACCAACGTCGTGCCATCAGCTACACGGCCCTGTTGCATGGTGAGACCGGGGCGGACGTCCCGATCCAGAATTTCGGCGTGGAATCCCGTTACCGGCAGAGTATTTTCCGCAAGTGGCTGTTCCTGGAGGTATCGGCCAGTGTGACGTGGCCGCGGGAGACCCTCGACGAGGAGCGCGAAATCAACCCCGGCGTGGGCATGGGCGTAGAAATGTTCTTCGGCCCGATGGCGGATGTTGACTTGAGGTGAGTTGTCGCCAAACCGTGGCTAACGATTGTGTCGAAAAGCCCTTGGTTTCCGGCCGGCGCTCAGTTCCCGAGCAGCCGCAAAAACTCGTTACGGGTCTGGGGGTGGGAGCGGAAGTTGCCCAGCATGCAGGAAGTGGTCATCGTGGAGTTCTGCTTTTCCACCCCCCGCATCATCATGCACATGTGCTGGGCTTCGATCACCACGCCGACGCCCTTGCCACCGATCGCTGACTGCACGCACTCCGCGATCTGCTTGGTCAGCACCTCCTGGATCTGCAGACGACGCGCGTAGAAATCCACAATCCGGGCAATCTTCGACAGACCGAGCACTTTGCCGTTGGGCAGGTAGGCGACGTTGCACTTGCCGATAAAGGGCAGCATGTGGTGCTCGCACATCGAGTACATCTCGATGTTGCGGATGATCACCATCTCATCCGTATCGCTGGTGAACACGGCTTCATTAATCAGCTCGCTGATGTCCTGCCGGTACCCTCGGGTCAGGAAGTAGAAAGCCTTGGCGGCGCGCTCGGGGGTCTTCACGAGACCCTCCCGCTGCACGTTCTCACCCAGCAGGGTGATGATGTCCCTGAAGCGGTCAGTCATCGTGTCGATGGCACGCTTTTCGTCGTGCTCGGACACCGGAAGTTTCATGAGGGGATGTTGGGGCACTGGGCCGACTCCTGGATGATCCTGTTGCGGAGTTTAGAGGAACCGGGCCAGCCCGCGGATAGTGGGCGCCTCAAAGACCCGGATCAGTGGCAATTCGACGCCCAGACGGTCCCGGATGCGGGCCACCAGCCGGGTAGCCAGCAGGGAATGCCCGCCGAGTAGAAAAAAGTCCTCATCAAGGCCCACAGCATCCCGCTGCAGAAGTCGCTGCCAGAGATCCTGGAGCGTGGCGTGGACGTGGTCTCCACCCTCGCCAGCTGGAGCGGCAGTAGGAGCGGCTTCAGCCGCGATACTTGCCGGGAAAGACGAGGTCGCGGCTAAAGCCGCTCCTGCTGCAGCCAGCGCCTGGCGATCAACTTTGCCATTCGGCAGGCGCGGGAACCCGCCGCAGGGGATGAAACGCGCGGGGATCAGCGTGGCAGGCAGCAGCGTCGCGAGGTGGGCTCGGAGCAACCGGACGGTCGGGACCGGCGCCCCCGCGGCGGGTGCGTAGTAGGCAACGAGCACCGGCTCACCGCTGAGATCCGCAATAGCCAGAACCACTGCCTCGCTGATGGCAGGAAAACGGCGGAGGGCCGCCTCGATGTCACCGGGCTCCACGCGGATGCCGGCAATCTTGAGCCGCTCGTCGACGCGGCCCAGGAAGACCAGGTTGCCATCGGGCAGGTAACGGGCGCGATCACCGGTGTGGAAGCGGCGCGGGCGGGTCAGGGACGGCCAGTATCCCGGGGTCACGCGGCAGGTCTCCACCACGAGCTCGCCGACGATCGCCGCCGGCGCCCCCGCCTCATCGACCAGCTCCAGTGCCAGCCCGCCGACAGGCCGGCCGATAGGCAGGTGCTGGCCGTAGGGGTGCGTATCGTGCCCGGCAAACCACTGGGTGACAGCGGTGGCCTCCGTCAGCCCGTAGCCGTTGACGAAGCGGGCGCCCGGGCGAAAGCGCGCGCGGAAAAGTTCGAAGTCGGGGCGCCGCGCCATCTCGCCACCGAGGACCACCAGTTTCACGTGGGAGAGATCCTGCCGACAGGCCACGCGGCCGCCGAACAGATAGCGATACACCGTCGGCGTGCCGTGGAGCACGGTCAGGCCCCGGTCAGCGACGCGATCCAGCAGCGTTTCCCGGTCGAGACCGCGGACATCCAGCGGGCAGACCGTGGCACCGGTTAGCAGAGCACCAAAAATGTCCTGGACCGCCGCGTCATAGCCGCTGGTCGAGAACAGGCTCAGCCGGTCCTCCGGCGTGATACCGAGGTTGCCAGCCCACGTGCGGATAAAGTGCAGCACGTTGCCGTGGGTCTGGGGCACACCCTTCGGCATGCCGGTACTGCCGGAGGTGTAAAGCAGGTAGGCCAGGGAGTCCGGAGCCACCGTCGGGAAGACAGGCAACGCACCGTCGGCGGGTAACTGCTCCCGCGCGATGACCAGAAGTCCGGCAGGGGGCGCACTCAATGCGGAGCGGTCGGTCACCAGCAGGCGCAAGCCCGCGTCCCGGATGACCGCTTGGAGTCGGGCGACGGGCGCCAGCGGATCCAGCGGCACGTACACCCCGCCCGCCTGCAGCACGCCGAGCATGCCGGCCACCTGGCCGGCACCCTGGCCAAACCACAGACCGACGCGCTCACCCGGCTTAAGGCCACGGGCGATCAGGGCAGTGGCGAGGGCCTGTGCCTCCCGGGCCAGCTGGACATAAGTCCAGTCAATCGCCACGCAATCCCCGGTGGCGGGTGCGCTCACGGCGAGTGCCGCGGGACGCTGGGCAACCTGAGCCGCGAAGGCCTCCGGCAGGCTCTGCCCTATCGTGCCGGCAACCACCCCCCGGAGAAACTCCGGCTCCCGTGGCGAGAAAGGCAACTCCGTCAGGCGTGCCTCCGGCGCCGCCACCAGGGCCGACAGCAGGAATGCATAGTCGTCCATCAGGCGTTCGATGGACGCCGGCAGAAAGACGTCGGTGCTGTACTCGAGGCTTACCGCGAGCCCCGCTGCCGTCTCGGCAAGGGAGACGCTCAACTCGAACTTGGCCGTGTGGCGCGGAATCGGGACAGGCCGCACGTCCAGGCCCTCAAGCAGCAGTGGCGCCTGAGGCTCGCTATGCAGGTTGAAGAGCACCTGGAAAAGCGGCGTGCGGCCGGGGCTGCGCGGTGGCTGCAGAACTTCCACGAGCAGTTCGAAAGGCACCTCCGCATGCTCGTAGGCAGCCAGCGTCATGACGCGCACGCGGCCCAGCAGTTCCTGCACCGTGGGGTTGCCACTGAGGCTCGTGCGCAGCACCAGCGTGTTGACGAAAAAGCCGACGAGACCCTCCAGATCAGTCCGTGGCCTGCCGGCAATGGGCGTACCGACCACCACGTCCTCAGTGCCCGCGCAACGCGCGAGCAGCAGGTCGAACGCGGCCAGCAGCACCACGAACACCGTGCAGCCTTCCGCCCGGGCCCGCGCCGTGACGGCCAACTGCAGACCGGCGGGCAGCGTCCGGGCGAGGCGCGCGCCTTTCCCGGAGGCCAGTGCCGGGCGCGGGCGGTCCGTCGGCAAATCAATGAATGGCTGCAGGTCCTGGAGCTGGGTTCGCCAGTAAGCCAGTTGCCGGGCCAGCTCACCACCGGCCAGGGACCGGCGCTGCTCCCGGGCGTAATGGGCATAGTCCATTGCCAGGTCGGGCAGCACGACCGGCTCCCCGCGGTGGGCAGCGGCATAGTGCAGCGCCAGTTCCCGGCTAAGCACACCGAAAGACCAGCCGTCCGCCAGGATGTGGTGGATGACGACGAGCAAGGTGTGCACCTCGGGCTCGCTCTCGACAAGCAGCGCGCGGATCAGGGGCCCGCGGGACAACTGAAAGGGAGCGGCAGCCGCGCCCGTTAACTGCGCCGGCAAGTCGCCCGCAACCGGGAGAATCTGCAGGGGCCACCCACTGGCTGCGCTGATCGCCTGCAGAGGCTCGCCGTCCTGGTCGCGGAAGTGCGTACGCAGACTGCCGTGGCGCGCTGCCAATTCGTTGAGGGCCTGTTGCAGGGCCGGACGATCCAGCGGACCCCGCAGTTCGAAGGCCCAGGCCAGGTGGTAGGCGGAGTTGCCGGGCGCCAGCCTGTCCAGAAACCACAACCGCTGCTGGACCAGGGACACCGGCGCGGTGGCGGCCTGGATGAGCGACGGCAGGAGCGGCGGTACCGGCGCTCCGCGGGCCGGCATCGTCGCCGCCAGACCACGCACCGTCGGCGCCTCGAAGAGATTACGGAGTGACACGTCGGTCTGCAGGTCCCCACGGATCCGGGCGACCAGCCGGGTGGCCAGCAACGAGTGTCCGCCGCGGGCAAAGAAGTCGTCGTCTACGCCCACCGGGGCACCCAGCAGTTCACTGAAGAGGCCGCTGAGCGCTGCCTCGAGCGCGGACATAGGCGCCCCTGTAGGAGCGCCTTCAGGCGCGAACGACCGGGGAATCGCGCCTAAAGGCGCTCCTACAGCCGCGCCGACAGGGGGCAAGGCGGCGCGATCCAGCTTGCCGTTTGGAGTGAGCGGCAGCGTTGCCAGCCACACCAGGTGGGATGGCACCAGGTAGCCGGGCAGCGACTCGCGCAATGCCGCCAGCAGGACCCCATCCGCCACCGGAACATCCCGGGCCACCAGGAAGGCCACCAGGCGTGGGTCACCGGCCACGTCCCGCAGGACGACCACCGCCGCACTCACGCCGGGCTGGGCGAGCAACACCGCTTCGATCTCGCCGGGCTCAATACGAAAGCCCCGAAGCTTGATCTGGAAATCCGTGCGGCCAAGCACCTCGAGCCGGCCGTCAGGGCGCCACCGCGCCCGGTCGCCCGTGCGGTACATGCGCCCTCTGCCCTGTGCCGCCGCTTGAAACGGATCGGCACGGAAGCGCTCCGCCGTCAGTGCGGGCCGTGCGTGATAACCGAGAGCAACGCCTTCACCGCCGATCCAGAGCTCACCATGGGCACCGATGGGGACCAGCTGCAGCTGCTGATCGAGCACGTAGCTGCGGGTGTTCGCGATGGGCCCGCCGATGCTGACGGGACCGGCCTCATCCCGCACCCGCTCGCAACAGGACCAGACGGTGGTCTCTGTGGGCCCATAGAGATTCCACAGCTCGGTGCCTGCAGCCAGCAACCCGGTCGCCAGATCCCGGTCCAGCGCCTCGCCGCCACAGAGCAGACGGAGCCCGGGTGTACCGCGCCACCCGGCCGCGAGCAGGTTGCGCCAGAGTGCTGGCGTCGCCTGCATGACGGTGATGCCCGCCGTCGCCATCAGCGCCAGCAATTGCTCTGGATCGCGCAGGTCGTCCTCGGTGGCAATCACCGTGGTGGCGCCCACACTGAGCGGCAGCAGCAGCTCCAGTACCGCAATGTCGAAGGCGAGCGTCGTGACGGCGAGCAGCCGGTCCCCCGGTTGCATTCCCGGGACCGTCGCCATGCTGCTCAGGAAATTCACGACGGCCCGCTGGCCCACGAGGACACCCTTGGGCTGACCCGTGGAGCCGGAGGTGTAGATAAGATAGGCCGGCGAGTCGGCGTGCGTCGCAGGAGCGCGCGCAGAAGCGCCTACAGGGGAAATATCCGGCGGGTCCCCCGCCTCCACCGGCGAGGTTACCAGCAGGTGAGCACCGGAGTCCCGCAGCAGGTCGGCCCGGCGCGCCGCCGGATGGGCGGGATCCAGCGGCAGGTAGTGGCCGCCGGCCCGCAACACACCAAGGACCGCAACGAGCATGTCCACAGAGCGCTCGAGACAGAGGGCCACCGGCACCGCCGGGTCCATACCCGCTGCCGTGAGCCGCGCCGCGAACTGGCCGGCACGGGCCTCAAGGGCGGTATAACTCAGGCAGGTGCCGCCGCACTCGACGGCAGCGGCGTCGGGGGAGCGGGCGACCTGGTTGCGAAACAGCTGATAGATGCTGCCAGCGCCAGAAGACCGCGTGGGGGCTGGCTGCCATTCCTCAAGCTGGCGGTAGCGGTCCACCTCTGCCTGAACGGGCAGCGTGGCAAGCAGGCTGCCGGGAGCGGCGACGATCGCTGTCAGCAGCGCCTCGAAGCCGGAGGCCAGCCGGCCAATGGTGCCCGCCTCGAAGAGGTCGGTGCTGTACTCCAGCCCGAGCCACAGCTGGTCCTCGAACTCGGCAGCAGAGACCGTGAGATCGAACCGCGCCGTAGCGGCAGGCGCACTCTCGGCCGGCGCCACGCGAAGGTCACCGAAGCCCGCGGCGTCCCAGGGCGCGTTCTGCAGCACGAAGAGCACCTGGAAAACCGGCGAGTGGGCCAGGCTGCGGGGCGGCTGCAGGACCTCGACCAGCTTCTCGAAGGGCAGGTCCTGATGCGTGAACGCCGCGAGGGACGTCCCGCGCACCTGCTGGAGCAGCTGGCGAAAGTTCAGGACCTGATCCACCCGGGTACGGAGCGCGAGGGTGTTCGCGAAGAATCCAACCAGCCCTTCCAGCTCGGTGCGCCGGCGGCCTGCGATGGGCGTGCCGACGACCAGATCGCTCTGGCCCGACCAGCGGGCCAGCAGGAGGTTGAACGCGGCGAACAGCAGCATGAACAGCGTGACGCCCTCCGTCACGGCGAGGGCCTTCAGCTGCGCCGTGAGTCCCGCAGTCAGGCCGTGGCCCAGCCGATGACCGCGATAGGTCTGCAGCCGCGGCCGCGGCCGGTCGACCGGCAGGTCGAGAAGGACCGGGGCATTCTTCAGATGCTCCCGCCAGAAAGCCGCCTGCCGCTCCAGTTCGGGACCGGACAGCCAGTCCCGTTGCCAGACCGCGAAGTCGGCGTACTGGACGGGTAGCGCGGGCAACAGCGGCGGGTGGCCCCGGGTGAGCGCCGTGTAAGTGGCCGCCAGATCCCGGAACAGCACGCCGGATGACCAGGCGTCCGACACGCAGTGGTGACTGAGAATCAGCAGCACCTGGTCAGCCGGGGCCAGCTCCACCAGGAACACGCGGAGCAGCGGCCCCTCCCGCAGATCGAAGGTGACCAGGCAGAGCTCGCCCAGGTGCGTGCGCAGCTCGTCTTCTGTGGCGCCGGGCAGCGACACGCGCTCCACCGGCACGGACAGGGCGCTGGCGACGACCTGCAGGATTTCGCCAGCGCGCATCTGCAGTGTCGTGCGCAGCGCTTCATGCCGGGCGACCACAGCCGCCACGGCCTGCTCCAGGGCTCCCGCGTCCAGGGTTCCGGTCAGGCGCACCGGCAACCGCACGTTCCATACGGGTCCGGTGCCTTCCAGCTGCTCGAGAAACCACAGTCGCTGCTGGGCAAAGGAGGCGGGAAACACCCAGTGCTGGGTCGCCGCCTCAGTCACTGGCTGCGGCTCTGCGTTCACGGCCTCCCACCGGGATCGGGACGCCGGGCCAGCCGGGGAATGACGGGCAGGGCTGACGGTGATGCAACGTGTCCTGCGCCAACCCGCGCGGCCAGGCCGCGCACCGTCGGCGCTTCGAAGACGCTGATCAGCGGCAGTTCCACGCCGAGGCTCTCCGCGATGGCCGCCACCAGTCGGGTGGCCAGCAGCGAGTGCCCGCCGAGTTCAAAGAAATCGTCAGTGACCCCGACAGGCACGCCCAGCAACTCGCGGAAGATGCCGGCCAGGGCCTTCTCATTCTCGCCTGTTGGAGCGGCCGTAGGAGCGGCTTCAGC
>JBBQJK010000010.1:0-14301 GCA_038325835.1 Gammaproteobacteria bacterium | reverse complement strand
CGTGAGGGCACCGCCGATGACCGCTTCTACGTCATCGTCACCGGCGGCGTGGCCGTGGAGAGTAACGGCAAGGCCCTGGGCACGCTGCGCGAGGGTGACTGTTTTGGCGAGACCGGGTACATATCCGGCGCGCGGAGCACGGCGGGAATTCGCGCCCAGGCTGCCGTGACGGTCCTCTCCGTCAGTTCCACGATGCTGGAGCAGGTGTCTACGGAGTGCCAGCTGCGCTTCAACAAGGTCTTCCTGCGGACGCTGATCCGCCGCCTCCAGGGCGCCAACATTCCGGGGGAGTAGGGCGGAGTCGGGGGTGGTAGCGTAGCCCCATGGTGATTGAACCCCGTCAGGTGCCCCCCGGAGCGCTGTTCCGCTGGACCGGTCAGGCACTGCAGCTGATCGTCCGCGGTGCCGGCGCCTGGCTGGGACTCATCCTGCTTCTGTGCCTGGGCATCTATGCCGGACAGCGCCTGCCGCTCCTCAGCGGGATCCTGTCCTTGCTCGCCTTGCTCGGCAGTATTCTCGTCGCCGCCCGGGTGGATCAGACCGAAAACGTCTCCCTCACGGATGTGCTCGGCACGCTTCGCCAGCACGGCCAGACCCTGCTGGCGTATTCGGTGGCCATCGCGCTGGTGGGCGCCCTGATCTGGATACTGCTGCTGGCCCGGCCGGGCATCCCCTGGTGGACCGTCCTCTATTCGGAACGAAACATCGTCACGGCGCTCTCGGAGAGCTGGTTTATTGCGCTTCGGCAAGTCTTTGTCTATTCAGCCTATGCGCTGGGGCTGTCATTCTTCAGCCTGAACATCCCGGGGCTCACGTCGTTCCTGCAGTTTCCCTGCACCACCCTGCTGGGGTTGCCCTTCCGTGCCGCCTATCGGGCAGGTGCCGCAGCCCAGATGAAGAACCTTGCCGCGATGCTGGGTGTCGGGCTGCTGTTCGTCGTGTTGCCGGTTATCGTGGTCCTGGTGCTGCCACCCCTGGTGCCCGTGCTCTATTGTTTTCTGGGGGCACTGGCCTATGTGGGCTTCCGCGAGATCTTTCTCGGGATCGGCGCCAACCGGGAGTGGGCTAGCGCTGGTCTTCGTCTTCCGGGTCTGCGTCCGCTTCCGGCTCGTCCGGCGCAAAATCCCTGAGCTCGCCGCCCATCAGCACCTGGACACGCTGCTCGGCGTCCTGCAGCGCTCCCTGGCACTCGCGACTGAGGCGGACGCCGCGTTCGAACTCTTGCAGCGACGTGTCCAGCGGAAGTGCGCCGGATTCCAGCTGCTCAACGATGGTTTCCAGCTCCGCCAGGCTCTTCTCCAGATCCACCGTCTTGCTGGCTGCTTTGCGACGCGAGGTGCTCATAACCTGACAGGTTGACAGAATCGGGCTCGTCTTCCTATATTTAGACCAAGTCTAAACAACAGCAGGAGAAATCGAATGGCTCTCAAGGGCAGCAAGACGGAAGGCAATCTCAAGGCCGCATTCGCCGGTGAATCCCAGGCGAATCGACGGTACCTGTACTTCGCAGGCAAGGCGGACGTGGAAGGGTTCAACGATGTCGCGGCAGTATTCCGGTCCACCGCGGAAGGCGAAACCGGCCATGCCCACGGGCATCTGGACTATCTGAAGGACGTGGGTGATCCCGCCACGGGGCTGCCCATCGGCCCGACCTCGGATAACCTCAAGGCCGCCATTGCGGGCGAAACCCACGAGTACACCGACATGTATCCCGGCATGGCCAAGACGGCCCGGGACGAGGGTTTCCGTGAGGTCGCCGACTGGTTCGAAACGCTGGCCAAGGCCGAGCGGTCCCACGCCAATCGCTTCCAGAAGGCCCTCGACACTCTCGGCAAGTAAGCTCTCCGACCCTGCCGGCCGGCGGCCCCCCGGTCGCCGGCCTGCTCCTCTCCGGCACAGGGAGGGAATCGACTGAAGGACCACCATGGCCCCCCGCGAAGGCAGCCTCGAAGCCCCGACCCGTCATCCCCTCGACTGGCAGTCGACCGACTTCTGGAGCAAGGCCGCGCTCGAGACCGAGTTGGAGCGAGTCTTCGATATCTGTCACGGGTGCAGGCGCTGTTTCAGTCTGTGCAATGCCTTTCCTACCCTGTTCGACGCGGTGGACGCCTCGGCCTCCGGCGAAGTCGACAGTGTCCCGAAAGCTCTGTTCGCCGAGGTTGTCGACCAGTGCTACCTCTGCGACATGTGCTACATGTCCAAGTGTCCCTACGTTCCGCCTCATCCCTTCAACGTGGACTTTCCCCACCTGATGCTCCGGGCGAAGGCCGTGCGCTTCAGGGAGGAGGGTGCCCCCCTGCGGAGCCGGATACTGTCGGCAACCGATCTGGTCGGCAACATTGCGGGGATTCCGGTGGTGGCCGACGTGGTCAACGCCGTCAATGCCAACCAGGCTGGGCGCCTGCTGCTCGAGAAGACTCTCGGCGTTGCCCGGGACGCGCCCCTGCCCCGCTACGAGAGCGATACTGCCCGCAAGCGCGTCGGACGGCAGACAGTCCCCGCCGCGCCGGTGGAAGCAGTCAACGGGACCCGCGGTAAGGTCATCCTTTACACCACCTGCTACGGCAACCGGAACCTCCCCGCGATGGTCGAGGATCTTGTGGCCGTCTTCCGCCACAACGGCATTGCCGTGCAGCTCGCCGGGTCCGAGCAGTGTTGTGGCATGCCAAAGCTCGAGTTGGGTGATCTGGACTCCGTGGCCAAAGCCAAGGAGGCCAACGTGCCCGAACTCGCCCGGTGGGTGGCAGAGGGCTGGGACATCATTGCCCCGGTGCCGTCCTGCGTGCTCATGTTCAAGCAGGAGCTGCCCCTGATGTTTCCCCAGGATGCCCAGGTGCAAGCGGTTGCGCGGGCCTTCTTCGATCCCTTCAACTACCTGCATCTGCGCCACAAGGGCGGCAAGCTGCGCACGGACTTCACGAAGTCCCTGGGGACGGTGGCCTATCACGTGCCCTGCCATTTGCGGGTCCAGAACATCGGCCTCAAAACGCGCGATGTACTGCAGCTGGTCCCGGGGACCACGGTCCAGCCCATCGAGCGGTGCTCCGGCCACGACGGCACCTATGGGGTCAAGGTCGAGTTCCGGGCGGCGTCGGTCAGGATTGCCACGCCGGTGGCAGAGCAGGTCCAGGCCAGCGGCGCTGACCATTTTTGCAGCGATTGCCCCATGGCAGGCGCCCAGGTCGCGGGTCTCGCCGGCCGGAGCGAGCACTCGCACCCGATCGAGCTGCTCCGGCAGGCTTACGGGATCTGATTCGTTCTGGGAGGACGGTATGCACAAGCTCACGCTGGACGACCTTTTCCCGCTCGAGACCTACGCCAGGCTGCGCCCGGAGTTTCGCGCACGCGTCATCGAGCACAAGGCTCACCGCCGCCTGGCCCTTGGAGAGCACGTCACACTGTCCTTTGAGGACCGGCTGACCATGCACTATCAGATCCAGGAGATGCTCCGCGCGGAACGCATCTTCGAGCCGGACGATATCCGGGCGGAACTCGAGACCTACAACCCTCTGATTCCTGATGGGACCAACTGGAAAGCCACGCTCCTGATCGAGTATCCCGACGAGGACGAGCGGCGGCTTGCGCTCGGCCGCCTGCGGGGTGTTGAGGACAAGGTCTGGGTCGCCATCGGCGAGCAGGCGCCGATTTATGGCATCGCGGACGAGGATCTGGAGCGTTCCAACGACACCAAGACGTCTGCCGTGCACTTTCTGCGTTTCGAGTTGCCACCCGTTGCCGTTCAGGCTCTGCGGGCGGGTGCCGGCGTGTCGGCCGGTGTGGATCACGCGGAGCTGGCCGTGCAAGCGGCCCATCTGCCGGAGATGCTGCGCGAATCCCTCATCGCCGATCTCGCCTGACTGCCTCACCAGTCGTTACCCGCACCTTTTCTTGCTTAATCCGGCGGGTACTCTAAGATTCGGCCGGTTGTTGTGCATCGTTCCTGAATTCTGATGGCTACCCGCTACGAAGCTGCTGACATTGAGGTCCTTAGCGGCCTTGATCCCGTGCGCCGCCGCCCCGGGATGTACACCGACACCAGTCGGCCGAATCACCTTGCCCACGAGGTGATCGATAACAGCGTGGACGAGGCCCTGGCAGGGCACTGCAAGCGCATCGACGTAAAGCTCCACGCCGACGGCTCGGTAGAGGTTGCCGACGATGGCCGCGGGATGCCGGTGGACAAGCACCCGACCGAGAAGATTCCGGGCGTGGAACTCATCCTCACCCGGCTCCACGCGGGCGGCAAGTTCTCCAACAACAACTATCAGTACTCCGGCGGACTGCACGGTGTCGGCGTCTCGGTGGTCAATGCCCTGTCGAAGAATCTCGAAGTCTGGATCCGGCGGGATGGCCACGAGTACACCATGAGCTTCCGCAACGGCGAGCGGGTCGGCAAGCTGGAACAGGTGGGCACGGTCGGCAAGGCGAACACCGGCACGACGCTGCGGTTCTGGCCTGATCCCAAGTTCTTTGATTCCGAGAAGTTCTCGGTACCCGATCTGGTCCACGTCCTGCGGGCCAAGGCGGTGCTCTGTCCGGGCCTGCGTATTCGGTTCCAGGTCGAGAAGCCGGAGCAAAGCCACGAGTGGCTCTACGAGGGCGGCCTCGGGCAGTACCTGGCTGAGAGTCTTCCTAACGCCGACATGCTGCCCAACCCCCCTTACGCCGCCAGTCTGAAGGGCGAGCGGGAGGAGGTGGAGTGGGCGCTGGCCTGGGCCGACACCGATGCTCCGGCCATCAGCGAGTCCTACGTCAATTTGATCCCCACGGCGCAGGGCGGCACCCATGTGGGTGGCCTGCGGACTGGCCTGACTGACGCGCTGCGGGACTACTGCGAGTTCCGCAATCTGCTGCCCCGGGGCGTCAAGCTCGCGCCGGACGACGTGTGGGATGGGTTGCACTACGTGCTGTCCGTCAAGATGCAGGAACCCCAGTTCTCGGGCCAGACCAAGGAGCGCCTCAGTTCCCGGGAGTGCGCGGCGTTCGTGGGCGGGGTCGTCAAGGATTCCTTCTCGCTGTGGCTGAGTCAGCACACGGAAGAGGGCGATCAGCTCGCCGAGCGCGCTATCCTCGCCTCCCAGCGCCGTTCCAAGGCCGCGAAGGTGGTGGTGCGGAAGAGGATCACCAGTGGCCCGGTGCTGCCCGGAAAGCTGACGGACTGCACCAGTACTGATCCCGAGCGCTGCGAGATTTTTCTGGTCGAGGGAGACTCCGCCGGCGGTTCAGCCAAGCAGGCCCGGGATCGGGAGTATCAGGCCGTGCTGCCCCTGCGGGGCAAGATCCTGAACACCTGGGAGGTGGATCAGGGTGAGCTGCTGGCGTCGCAGGAAATCAGCAATATCAGCCTCGCGATCGGGGCGGAGCCCGGCAGCGCTGACCTCACCGGACTGCGGTACCACAAAATCTGCATCCTCGCGGATGCCGACTCCGACGGCCTCCACATTGCCACGCTCATCTGCGCGCTGTTCGTCCGCCACTTCCCTCAGCTGGTGCGGGCCGGCCACGTCTACGCGGCCATGCCGCCACTCTTCCGTATCGATGCCGGCAAGGAGGTCTACTACGCGCTGGACGAGGCCGAGCGGCAGGGCGTCCTCGACCGTCTTTCTGCTGAAGGCGTCAGGGCGAAGCCCTCAGTGACACGGTTCAAGGGCCTGGGTGAGATGAACCCGTTGCAGCTCCGGGAGACTACGATGCTGCCGGACTCCCGGCGTCTCGTGCAGTTGACCGTTGACGCGGGAGATGACACGGAACAGTTGCTCGATATGCTGCTTGCAAAAAAGCGCGCCGGCGATCGCCGCGCCTGGCTGGAAACCAAGGGCAATCTGGCCGAAATCTGAACCCATGGGTACCCGAAAAACACCAGCATCGAAGTCGTCAGGAAAGGGCGCCATCTCGCCGGCCCTGCAGAGCCGGCTTGAGTTTCAGTCCGTCGAGAAGGTGCCGATGCGAGCCTTCACCGAGAAGGCGTACCTCGATTACTCGATGTACGTCATTCTCGATCGCGCGCTCCCGTACATTGGCGACGGCCTGAAGCCCGTCCAGCGGCGGATCATCTATGCGATGAGCGAGCTGGGACTCCTCGCTGCCACCAAGCACAAGAAGTCTGCGCGAACGGTCGGTGACGTGATTGGCAAGTTCCACCCCCACGGTGACTCTGCCTGCTACGAGGCCATGGTTCATATGGCCCAGGCCTTCGCTTACCGCTATCCGATCGTGGACGGGCAGGGGAACTGGGGTTCCGCTGACGACCCGAAATCCTTCGCCGCCATGCGTTACACGGAGGCGCGGCTGACGCCGTACGCAGCCATCCTGCTGGACGAACTCGAGCAGGGCACGGTGGAGTGGGTACCGAACTTCGACGGCACCATGCAGGAACCTGTCCTGCTGCCAGCCCAGTTGCCCAATCTGCTGCTGAACGGCGCCAGTGGCATTGCGGTCGGCATGTCCACTGATATCCCTCCGCATAACCTCCGGGAGGTCGTCACGGCCCTGGTGCGTCTGCTGGAGGAGCCCGAGACGACCCTCAAGCAACTCTGCCAGCACATCAAGGGGCCAGACTTTCCCACTGGCGGCGAGCTGGTGACCCCGCGCAAGGAGCTGCAGGAGATCTATGCGACCGGCAATGGCACCCTGCGCCTGCGGGCCACCTGGGAGCTGGACGATGGGGACATCATCATCACCAACCTGCCCTTCCAGGTTTCAGGCAGCAAGGTGCTCGAGCAGATCGAAGCTCAGCGCCAGGCGAAGAAGCTGCCGCTCGTGGATGATCTGCGCGACGAGTCGGATCACGAGAGTCCAACGCGCCTGGTGATCACCCCGAAAGCGGGCAAGGTCGACCTCGACGCGCTGATGAGCCATTTGTTTGTCACTACGGACCTCGAACGCACGATTCGGGTCAATCTCAACGTCATTGGCCTGGACGGTCGCCCAGCGGTTCGGGACCTGAAGTCCCTGCTCGGTGAGTGGCTGAAGTTCCGCACTGCCACGGTCAAACGGCGACTGGAGCACCGGCTGGCCAAGGTCGAGGACCGGCTCCATATTCTTGACGGCCTTTTGATCGCCTACCTGAACATTGACGAGGTGATCCGGATCATCCGTCGGTCCGACAAACCGAAGGAGGCGCTCGTTGAGCGCTTTGGAATCACCGAGACCCAGGCAGAGTCGATCCTCAATCTCCGGCTGCGCCAGTTGGCCAGGCTTGAGGAGATCCAGATTCGCACTGAGCAGGACGAACTGGCTGGCGAGCGTGATCGCCTCCAGCAGATTCTGAAGAGTGCCGCGCGGCTCAAGACGCTGATCCGGGACGAGTTGCTCGCACTGGCGGGGAAGCACGGGGATCCCCGGCGCACCGCCATCGTTGAGCGCGAGGCCGCGCAGGCTCTGGCTGAAACCGAACTGGTGACCAGCGAGCCGGTGACTGTCGTCCTGTCGGCCAGTGGCTGGGTGCGCGCTGCTAAAGGCCACGATATCGATCCGGTCAGCCTGAGCTATAAATCGGGAGACAGCTTTCTGAGTTCTGCGATCGGCAAGAGCACGCAGACCGCGGTGTTCCTGGACAGCACGGGCCGGGCCTATTGCCTCCCGGCCCACTCCCTCCCGTCCGCCCGGGGCCAGGGCGAACCACTCACGGGACGCCTCAATCTGCCTGCCGGTGCGAGCTTTCGCGGGCTGTTGCTGGGTGATCCGGAGATGCGCTGGCTCGTGGCGAGTAACGCGGGCTATGGCTTCTTTGTGCAACTCGGCGACCTTCACTCGCGCAATCGGGCTGGCAAGGCCTGCCTGCGGGTGCCCGACGGTGGCGATGTGCTGATTCCTTCACCCGTCCCGGGTACGGATTTCCCGGGCAAGGCGCTGGTAGCAGCCGTAAGCTCCGAGGGTCGGCTGCTGGTCTTTCCCGCCGCTGACCTGCCAGAACTGCCCCGGGGCAAGGGCAACAAGATTTTCGGTATCTCATCCCGGAGGTTCAAGGCCGGGGAGGAGAAGCTGACGGCTGTAGTCGTCCTGGCGCCCGGACAGTCGCTGGTGCTGTTCAGCACTCAGCGCGCAATGACGCTGAAGCCCGGGGATCTGGCCGAGTATCGGGGTGCGCGCAGCCAGCGTGGCGGGCTCCTGCCGCGGGGCTGGCGGAAGATCGAGCGGGTTACCGTGGTAACCCCCTCTTAACGTGCCCTCTTGCGTGCCGACGCGCTCCGGATGTGGGTCTCGCTGATCTGTGTCGGCTCATCGAGATCGTTCCCCAGCGCCTGACGGACCGCAGACATGTCGAGAACCTGGCTTGCCGTCAGTTCTTCTTCGTAGTCCTGCTCCAGCAGGGTCAGCGCCTCCAGCAGGGTCTGCGCCTGTTGTTGATCCTTGGTGGCTGAAGCGGCAAGCGCGTGAATATCCACTGTTCCGGACTGGGACGTGGCGTCCGCGTCGGTCGGGTCGCCCACCAGAAAGTCCACTGCCCGAGCCGGTTCGATCACGACCGGCGCGTACTCGTCTTCCTCGTCTGTCCCCAGTGAGCGAGTCGCAAGGGTCTTTTCCGCGTTCAGGCGCTTCTGGATGGTGGTGTCCGTGCTGTCGAACAGTTCTTCCAGTTCCGAGGTGACGTCCTCACCGGCAAACTCCGCGGCGAGTTTGTCCTCGGCCGGCGGGGTGTAGGAAACAGTAAAAGCAGGCTCGAGCGCGCGGGTAACCAGAGGTGCCGGTGCCGTGGTCATTGCCGTAGCGAGGGCCGTCGTACCGAAGGGCCGCTGGTCCTCTTGGGGCGGTGCCTTCGCCACCGGGCGCTTGCGGTCCGGCCGGCGGCCGAAGGCCCAGAGGAAGGCGCTGATGAACAGGCCGAAGACGATGCCGGCGCCTGCCGCCAGCACGGGATTGGGCGCGTCGACCTCGGTTGCGACGGCTACCGATGCCGGCGCCGGAGGGCGACGCGTCACGGGTGACGGAGGTGGTACCGCCGGTCGTGCTATCTCTCTAACAGCAGCTACTGGTGCGGGGGCCGGTACGGGGGCTGCTGCGGGAACCGTTTCGGGGGTTGGGGCTGCACTAGCCCTTGCCGACGTGGGTTCTGCCGTGGGTTCTGGTGAGGCCGCTCCGGGCTGTACTGCAACCACTGGAACAGGTCCGGCGCCAACAGCGGGAATAAGAATCTCACTTCCCAGCTTGATGAGGTTCGCATCGCTGCGAATGAAGGCTTCCGGATTCGCCGCCTGAATAGCCGAGGCCAGCGCCCACAGGGAGACTGTCCGGCTGCGAACGCGGGCGGCGATCGAAGAGAGAGTATCCCCTGCTGCGACCCGATAGCGGACGCCTGGCTCAAGGGTTGCTCCGACAGGCCGGGAGCCGGAGCGGCGCTGGACGGGCGACGGGCTGGCAGCAACCCGTTCGGCGCTCTCAGCCACGGGTGCAGAAGCTGTCGTTGCGCCAGTCGTTACGGCGGCTGGCAGGTTGAGCATCAGCACGTATTGCCGGATCAACGCGGGTGCCCCGGGGCACTGCACCTTCAATTCAAGTTCGTACAGCGGCTCATACAGGGCGGCCGCGCTTGCGATCCGCAGCTCATACAGGCCTTCACGACTGGCTTCGGGCGTCGTAACTTCTGTGCCAGGAACCCTGCGGAGATCTGCCGACTGGTAGGTCGGTTGGACGCAACCACTGGCCAGCGCCTCGCCAGAGCCCAGGCTCACGGGAATAGTCGCCTCGAGGCGCTGCCCCAGCGTTGAGCGCACGCTGATGTCGCCGAGAGTCAGTGCCTGACCGGATGGTGCCAGCACCATCAGCAGGGATCCCGTCAGCAGCGGGCGGGCGAACAACTGCCGGATCGCCAGGCGAAGCTGTGAAGTCGCGATTTGAGCTGGCTGGCGCAATCGGCGCATGGGTTGGCCCTGAAGTCCCTGAGTATCTGCCGCTAAGAAAACATCTGCGGGGCGGCGGGTAAACGACCCATGTCTCGTTCTGTTATGTCGCGGCACCTCGCGGGCCAGGACTGGCCCGGGAGTGTGACTGAACGCACGCAGGCCTCAGCCGGTAGCCCGCTGCTCGGGTTCCCCGGTGCCACCGAGCACCACACCGTGGGTCTGGGTGAAGTTACCCTGCACGAAGGAGATCCCGAGCTGCCAGAGCACGGCCATCGTGTTCGCGTTCTCGACCCTTTCTGCAATGGTCTTGATCTTCAGCTCCCGGGCCCGGGCGGCAATCTCCCCCACCTTTCTCTGGAGGTCCTTGTCCCTGTGCAGGCCCTGCATCAGGCTCCCGTCCACCTTGACGAACTGCATGGGCAGGTGGCCGAGCAGCTGGCTCGAGTCCCGGCCAGCGCCCAGGTGATCCACGGCGAAGAAAAAGCCGGCCTCCCGAAGTTTCTCAGCCAGTTCCTTGGCCTGCTTCAGCTGTTGCAGGGCGAGCTCCTCGCTGATCTGGAAGCAAACCTGAGAGGGCTTGAGGCGCATGCTGAGGGCCCGGGCCTTCAGCCATTCCAGCAGCGAATCGTCCAGCACTGAATCCCGGGACAGGCGGACGAAAACCAGGTTGGGCTGCTTGGCGACGCAGAAGGAAAATGACGCGCCTATCACCCATCGATCGATGTTTTTCATCATGTGGGCGCGTTCGGCGGCCGGGATGAAGTCAGCGGGCAGTACCGGCTCACCCTGTTCGTCGATGAGTCGCACGCGGGTATCCAGCACACCCTGGACCTCCTCATGCAAACCAACCACCGGCTGGTGCACCAGGCGCAGGCGATTCTGCATCAGAGCGGCGCGTATCCGGGCGACCCACAGGGTGTCTGTCTGGCGCAGTCGCTCCGTGATGCCGGTGGTGTCGCTCAATACCACACGATTGCCGCCCTGATCGCGACCCCTACGGCAGGCCTGCTCAGCCTCGGCTAGCAGTTCGCCGGGGTTCTGATCTGAGGCCCTGACCTCACACAAGCCGATGGTGCAGGACATGGAAGTCGACTGCGTATCGACTTCGAAGACCTGATTTGCCACTGCTTTGCGCAGCTGGTTGGCCCAGGCCTGAACGTCCGTCAGCGTGCCGCGCTCAACCATCACGGTGAACATGGTTCCACCGAAGCGGCCATAGAGATCCGCAGGTTGCATGAACTCGCGGAGTAACTCCGCCAGGCGCATGAGCAGCGGTTCTGTCCCGAGCAATCCCACGTCGGACTGGACCCGGGCAAAGTGATCCGGACGAATATAGGCAAGGGCCCGGATTCCTCCTGCCTGTTGACTGGCCAGCCGTTCCGTCAGGTGCTCGAGGAAGTACTGTCGCTGGTAGAAGCCGGTGGACGGATCCTTGGCGACCGCCTGCTCGAGCAGATCTTCGGGGGCGTCTTCAGGCTGCCGATCCGCGGGCACCACAATGCGCACGGCGGGATCACCATCCACGGTTACCCGCTTGAGGCGCAGTTCCAAAGGCAGTTCCGACTCGTCCCTCCGGTAGGCGACAACCGGTAGCACCCCGTCCTGCTGCCATTTGTCCTTGAGGCAGGCGACCAGCGCACCCTTCAGAGTGGCCTGGTCGGCCTCCCGGAACAGGTCCATGAAGGGCTGGCCGATCAGATCTTCCTCGGCCTCCACGCCCAGGAGGGCGGCCCAGGCCGGGTTTACCGCGACGATGATTCCATCGTGAACGTCTGCGATAGCCTCTGACGCCCCACTCATGAGGCTGCGGAGTTCCTGCTTGTACTGGCGAGCGGAACTCAAGACACCCTCGAGGGCCAGACGCAGCCTGTGCGCGTGAAGCTCCCTGCCGACAACGGCTCGCAAGCGGTTGCGATGGGTGAGGGAGACGACGTCCCGCGCGCCATTCTCCATGGCAGCCGCTATACCAGGTTCATCAACCTGTGCCTGTACCATCAGAAGCGGCGGTGGCGGCGAACACTGGGAGACCGCAGCAGCCGCGGCGCTGAAGTCCAGATCGGTATCACCAGTGAAAAACAGCACCATCTCTGGCGGCTGCGACGTCAAACGGTCAACCAGCGTCGGCAGATCGTTCACCCGCTGGCAGTGCACCGGATGACCGCTATCCCGAAGAACTGAATTGATCGTCGTCGCGTGATCGTCACTACGGCTAATGACGATCAGCGGAATGCCTACGGAGTTGCCCAACTCCACACCTAATGAGACCCTGTAACGGAACGGGATTCTGCGGGTCGGGGCGCGGGGATTATGTGACCGCAGTTCGATTATGTGGCGCGGCTGGAGTTATGTCGCGCCGAAAGATCCGAGCGGTGTTTTTGCGGATTTCCCTGCCGTTTCCCTGACGAGCTTTGGTACCAGATAGCCAGGTAGCTGCGCCATCACTTCGGTAATCAGTGCTACTGCCGTGCTGTCAGGCACCGCGAAATGTGCGGTACCGGAAACGGGATCCAGCTGGTGCAGATAGTAGGGCAGCACCCCGACGCTAAACAGTGCGCGGGACAGCGCCACGAGCACCCGGGAAGAATCGTTGACACCCCGGAGGAGTACCGATTGATTCAGGATCGGACCCGTAACGACAGCGAGCGCGCGGAGAGCCTGGCCCGCCTGAACGTCAATCTCCTGGGGATGATTGGCGTGGATGACGACCACCACCTGGGACCTGAGGCTGCCGAGGAGGGTCAGCAGGCGGCTATCCACGCGTTCCGGCAGCACGACGGGCACACGGGAATGCAGCCGGATGCGCTTTACGTGGGTCAGCCTGTCGATCGCCCGCAGGAGATCCTCAAAACGCTTCTCGCTCAGCACCAGCGGGTCACCACCACTCAGGATGACTTCCTCCAGCGAGGTATCGGCTGCGATGACCTTTAGCGACGACTCCAGGTGACGCCCAGCTGCGCTGTGCTCCGCGTAGGGGTACTCCCGGCGGAAGCAGTAGCGACAGTGGATGGCGCAGGCGCCGGTCGTGATCAGGAGAGCGCGACCCGCGTACTTCTGGAGCAACCCCGGGCCCCGGGCGCTGGCCAGATCACCCACGGGGTCAGCACCGAATCCGGTCGCTGACAGGCCTTCGGCCAGAGAGGGCAGGACCTGCAGGAGCAGGGGGTCGAGCGGGTCGCGGGGGCGCATGCGGGCGACGAAGCCCAGCGGGACGCGCAGCGGGAAAGCGGCGGTCCCGTCCTTGGCCATGGCGGCTTCTCCGAGGCCGCACTCGGCTGCCGTAAGGCCCAGAGCAGCAAGCAACTCAGCGGGATCCCGCAGGCCCCGCGCAAGCTCGGCCTGCCAGGAGTGGCGTTTAACGGGTCCGGGGGTGGTCTCGGGTCTGGCGGGGCGCATAGATCACGCTAGAATAGCCGGCTCCGAAATAGAATGGGTTTCTATGTCCAACTACAGCGCGAGCGATCTCCGCAGTGGCAGCAAGGTCCTGATTGATGGTGATCCCTGCACTGTGGTCGACAATGAATTCGTCAAGCCCGGTAAGGGCCAGGCCTTTAATCGCGTGCGGATTCGCAACCTGCGCACTGGCCGGACGGTGGAGAAAACCTACCGGAACAGCGATTCAATTGAATCCGCAGACGTTGTCGACCGGCCAATGCAGTATCTCTACGTTGACGGGGACATGTGGTACTTCATGGACCCGCAGACCTTCGAGCAGATTCCAGCCTCAGGGACTGCCGTAGAAGAAGCCAGGCCATGGCTGCGCGAGCAGGACACCTGCACAGTAACGCTGTGGAACGGGGTGCCGCTGCTGGTCGTGCCGCCTATTTTCGTCGAACTCAAGATTATTGAGACAGATCCCGGTGTGCGGGGTGATACGGCGACCGGCGGCATGAAGCCGGCGAAGCTGGAGACCGGGGCTGTGGTCAAGGTGCCGCTGTTTATCAACGAGGGTGAAGTGATCAAGGTCGATACGCGCACCAGTGCGTACGCCTCACGGGTCAAGTAGGGAAGCTGAGCGTCTCCTGCAGCGTGCCGAGTCCGAGCAGGACCATCACCAACCGGTCGAAGCCCACAGCAACTCCCGCACAATCGGGGAGACCGCTCTCCAGTGCTGCCAGCAGGTGCTCGTCAGGGACCACGTCCCGCCGGCCCAGTCGTACCCTGAATGCCCGGTCCTCACTGAAGCGCCTGTGCTGCTCGGCCGCGTCAGTCAGTTCACGATAGCCGTTGGCAACCTCGATCCCCCCGCAGAAGATTTCGAAGCGCTCAGCGATCCGCTGGTCTGCCGGATTCAGCCTGGCGAGCGCCGCTTGAGCCGCGGGATAGCCCGTGACCACGGCGATGCCAGTCCCGGCCAGCCGCTTGCTCACCACGTGGCTCATCAGCAGGTCGAGCCACAACGAGGCTTCATCGCCGAGGTCCCGGCAGAGTTCCGGACCTAACTTGGAGCCCAGGACTTCGC